>CAHJWU010000072.1 GCA_903643085.1 Rhodospirillales bacterium | reverse complement strand
GGTGGCCGCCTGCGCCGGCGGGGCGATGGCGCTCGGCACCGGCCTCACGCGCCTGGCGCTGCACGTGCATACCGTGGCGGACGTCGTGGCCGGCGCCGCCGTGGGTGTCATCGGTGCCGTTCTGATGGCCCGCCTGGCCGGCGCGCGGCCAGCCAGACTGGCGACCCCCTGGCTGCTGGCGGGAATTTGCCTGGTCCTGCTGGTGTTTCACGGCGACAGGCTGCAGGCGGAGACGCGCCTGCGGTGGCTGGCTCTCGATCTGTGGCCGCTGAGCGAATGCCGGTGAGCGGGAGTGAGCAGACGCGTGTTCCGAGCAAGCACGGCCCTGCTCACTCCCTCTCCAAGGCCTGCCTTAACGGCTCGAGCCAAGGCGCGAAGTTCCGCCACTGATCGAGCCCCTCCGTGTAGATCGGCCGGCGTACCTGTTCGGAGCTGGCGGTGCGCACGCTGCGCGCCGTCTTGTAGAACTCCAGGCATTGCGGCTCGAACGGCAGGGCGCAGAAATCCAGGATACGGCGGACGTTCGCGCCGAGGTCCGCCACGAGGTCTTCGTGCTGCACGCGCAGGATCTTGCCTGGCAACACGCTGTCCCAATGCGCCATCAGGCGGACGTAGGAGCGGTAGTAGCGCGCGACGTCTGTGAGGCTGTAGGTGAATTCCTGGCCGGCCGCGAACAGCTGCTTGAAGTTGCTGAAGCAGCAGGCCACGGGCTCGCGCCGCGCATCGATGATGCGGGCGTTTGGCAGTATGAGGTGGATGAGGCCGAGGTGGCGGAAGTTGTTGGGGTTCTTGTCGATGAAAAACGGTTTGCCCGACCGGTAGATTTCTGTGTCGGTGAGGTATTTTTCTCCGAAGCCTTGCAGTTGTTCGGGAGTGATTCCGGTGAGGTTGCCGGGATAGGCGGGCGCCTGCTCATCATAGTCGCGGCCTTGCAGGCGCAGGACGAGGCGGGAGATGTCGGCCAGTTCCATCGTCCCTTCGACCTGCGAATGCGAGGCGAGTATCTGCTCGATGAGGGTGGAGCCGGCGCGCGGCAGGCCCACGATGAAGATAGGGTCCGGGCGCGGGCAGCCGCTGTTTTGCCGGCCGGCGAGAAAAGCCGGCGTGAACACGGCCTTTTGCAGATGCTCGTTGCGCTCGGTGCTGTCCGCGCGGTAGCTGGTCTCCTGTTTCTTCAGCGCGTTTCCGCGTTCGTAAAACGCAAAAGAGGCCGCGTAGTCACTGCGGTCCTCGAGCGCCTTGCCGAGCGCGAAGCAGAGGTGATAGCGGTCGGCCAGGCTCGTGGCCGGCGACGCCTCCTGGGCGCGCATGCGGCTGATCTCGTCATCGGTGAAGCGGTAGGTCTTGAGGTTGGCCAGGCTCCAGTACGCGTCACCGAAACTGGGCGCCACGGCTGCGGCGTTGCGGTATGCGTCGATGGCATCCTGCTGCCGGCCCAATGTTTTCAGGGCGTGGCCGATCGAGAGGTGCAGGTCGGCGGCGTTGGGCGCGTCTGCGATAAGGTCGCGATAGGTGCCGATGGCTTCGTCGTAGTCGGCGAGCGCCAGGCAGGAAGTGGCGTATATCGCACGGTAGTCGCGGTTCGCGGGTTCGGCGCGCAAGAGCGTTCTCGCCTCCTCGAGCGCCTTTGCGTTGCGGTGCCGCTGCAGGAGCACGTGGACGTATTCGTGCCGGGCCAGGTGGTAGTCCGGCGAAAAGGCGAGCACGCTTTCGAGCAGGAACTCCGCGTCGTCGAGGATTTCCAGCCTGATGCCTATGCGGGCCAGCAGGCGCATCGCTTCGACGTCTGTGGGGCTGGTCCTGAGATACGCGCGTATGACGCGCTCCGCCTCGTGTGTCTCGCCATCGGAGAACATGCTGGTGGCGGTGACGATTGCGGGTGCGAGGGTTCTCAGTTTGGCGACGTGTCTGGCGGCGGTCTCGGCCTCCGCGGCGCGGCCGGCAGCGCGGTACAGAATGGCGAGCGCGTTCCAGCTTGCCGGCAGTGCGGGGTTTATGTTGACGGCCTGCAGATAGGCTCGCAGGGCGGCCATTGGGCTGCCGAGCGCGGCATGGCAATGGCCGCGCTCTTGGAAAAGCCGGCTGTAGGCGGGGTGGAAGGCCTCCAGCTTCGCCAGCGTGTCGAGCGCCGCGGCGGGGCGCCGGAGGCCGCGCTGGCTGACAGCGAGCATGTAGAGCACGTCTCGGTTTTCCGGAACGCGCCGGCGCAGGGCCTCGGCGGCGGTGAGCGCGGCCTGGTTGTCGGCGGCCTGTATGAGCCCGCGTATGCGGATGACTTCGGCTTCTGTTGTGGTGGTGCGCATGGGGGGTATCGTGCGCGGTGTGAGGAAGGCAAGGAAGGCCTTCTTTTTTGAAAAAAAGAAGCAAAAAACTTTTATCTTCCCGCTGGCACTGCGGCGCGTGCTGGTTATGCAAGGTGGGCGCCGATGCGGCGTGGGAGATAAAGTTTTTTGGTCCTTTTTTTCAAAAAAGGACTGCTTGCTTTCGCTCAGAAACTGTAGCTCACCTTCACGCCCGCGGTGAGCGGCCGGTCAACCAGCACGGACTGCACGAATTGCGCGGCGCTGATGAACTCGGGGCTGCGTTCGTTGGTCAGATTGTCGCAGAAGGCGGTCACAGACCAGTCGCCGTGGCGGACGCCTGCGGATAAGTCGAGTTTGGTGATCGGCGCTTCGAAGAAGTTGTAGATGGGGTTCTGCTGGTAGAATTGCGGGCTGACGGAGATCAGCTTGCCGCCGACCGACGAGTGGGTGTGCGACGAATGCGTCAGGTCGAACTGGACGAAGGTGACGTATTGCCCGATCGGGTATTCGTAGCGGGCGTGGAAGGCCGTCTTGAACGCCGGCGACTGGGCGAGCGTGTCGCCGATCTGGCCGAAGATACCGGCGGAGTTCGGCAGGGTTCCGGAGCCGTTGATGCCTTGTATGCCCGGCGAGGTGAGCTGCTTGGTATCGTTGAGAGAGGCGTTGACCGCCACGGTCAGGCCGTCTGCCGGGTGGGTGGAAACCTGTATTTCCGTGCCGCGCACGCGGAAGTTCGGGCCGTTGACGGTAAAGGCGAGGTTGCCAAAGGCGCCAGGGTCGAACAGGCGGTCCTGCACGTTCGTCCAGTCTTCCTGATAGAAGGAGCCGTCTACCGTGACGCGATGGCCAAACAGCTGCATCTTGTAGCCGATTTCGTTATTGGTAAGCGAGTCGGACTGGTACTCGTCGCTGGCTTCGAACAACACCTTGCCATGGCTTTTCTCTTCCGGCGGCGTGCGGTCGTAGCCGCCTGGCCGGTAGCCCTGCGAGAAGGTGTAATATAACAATATGTCGGGCGTTGCGTGATAGGTGAGGTTTGCGCGGCTCCTGAACCCGTAGGCCCTGTTCTGCTGATCGAGTGTTGCCAGGTTTAGCGCGCCGGCGGTGCAAGGATCAGGGCCAGTATAGGGATGAAATCCGTTGACCGGTGAAGAGTACGTGTTGCAGCCAAAGCCGCTGACCTTGGTGCCCTTCTGGAAATTGTAGAACTCAAACCACCTGGTGCCGGCAGTGACGGTGAGGATCTTGGGTATGATGTCGTAATCGGCTGATCCGAAAATGGCGTATTGCTTGTAGCCGCGGGTGAGATCGTTGAAGAACCCGGTGTTCGGCCCGGGTGGGCTTGGATCATTGAGCGTGGTCCCCGGCAGTGCCGCGATTGGGACGATGCCCGGCGCAGTCAGGTAGTTGAAGTCCGTACGGTCGCCGACGTTGAAATCTTCGAAGTAGAACCCGCCGATACCGCGCAGGCGCCACGTGTCTGGCGTGCTGAGGCGGATTTCCTGGCTGAGATGGGTATCGCGCTCGGTATCGATCCAGGTGGCGCCGGGCGAATAGCACTGGGCGTGGCCAGGCCCTTTGTTGTTTCGGGAGGCGGCCTGGCACTGGTAGTAGTCGGCGTACAGGCCGCGCGCGTAGTTCGTGTAGTCCTGTATCTGCTGCGTGTTGCGGATGAGGTAGGCGCCGTTATAGACGATGTTCAGCCAGCCGACGCGGCCGTTGATTGTCAGCGCCGTATTCTCAAACGTGTCCTTGTCAGAGTTGGGCTCCCAGGTCTCGACCGTGAGCGGCGCCAGCTTGATGGGATTGGCACCCGACGTGTACGGCTCCTCGTAGAAGACGCCTTCGGCGGAGAGACGCTGCGTGGACTCGGAAAGCAGAGCGCTCCAGTCGTCATCGAATTTCCACAGGAGCTCACCCCGCACGCCCTGGTAGGTAACAGGGTTTATGTTGTCTTTCGTGCGGCCGAAATTGTTGATCGAGTTGGTGGCGTTCGGGGCTTCCAGCTGCCGCTTGCCGTTGACCGTGTTGTAGTAGGCGTAATGGATTCCCTTGTCTGTCGGCTGGCGGACGAAGGTGCCGGGCTGGTTGTTTATGTAGCCGCCGCGGTTGTCGTCATAGACCACGACGCGCGCGGCCAGCTCGTCCCTGATGATCGGGATGTTGAGCGTGAGGTCGGCGTTGCCGCTTGCGGCGCCATGTTCGGTGCCGGCGCCGCCGCCATCGAAGGTGCCGCTGAACGTCTCGAGATTCGGCTTGTTGGTGATGTAGCGCAGCACGCCGGCCTGCGCGCCGGAGCCGAACAGCGTGCCTTGCGGGCCTTCCAGGACCTCGACGCGGTTCAGGTCCACCGCGTAGATGTCTAGGTTACGTCCGGGCACCTGGGCAGATTGGTCATCAAGATAGATCGCCACGTTGGGAAACGAGCCGACACCGCCGCCGCCTTGGCCGCCTTCGTCGCCGCCGACGCTCAGGCCGCGTATGAAGACGTTGTCCTGGCCGGGGCCGAAACCGCCGAGCGTCACGTTTGGAAGTTGCGAGACGAGATCGTCAAAGTTCTCGACGTTGAGGCGCTTCAGCGTGGTGCCGCTTAACGCCTGGATGGAGATCGGCACGTCCTGCAGCTTCTCCACACGGCGTTGCGCGGTGACGGTGACCACTTCGGCGGAGTCAATCTTCGGAGCTGCGCTCCGCGTGGCGGGTCTGGTCTTGCCCGGCGTCGTCGTCGCCGCCTGGGAGACGTCAGGCGTGGCCGTGGATTGCGATAAGGCGGCCTGCGACGAGGTGGGCTTAGACGAGGTAGCCTGGGACGAAGCGGACTGGGCGGCGGCCTCGCCGATGTTGGTGGCGCTAGCCAGTACAACGGTCAGCGCCGCGCCGGAGAGCAGGGTCCTGCGCAGGCCGCGCCAGCCGGTGTTTGCGTGAAAGTTCCCGGCGTCACCGCTCATCATCTCTTTCTCAACCTCTGAAGCCTGGTTTCGTGTGGATGCGACCGGAGGCTTGTGACATCTGTCCGATACGCCGCCCGCTGCCCGGCGAGTCGCCCGCTCTCGACTGGTATGTCGCCCGCCGACATTGGGGGAATCATGGTCAGGCTGGCACGCGATCCCGCTCTGCCGTGATCCGGCACGGCACTGCAATTACGTCCCGACAGCGCGCGTACAGCGTGTTCACCAAAGTCCAGACCATTGCTGTTCGGCGACGTTGCCTGTGGACCGGACCGAGGGCAACCGAAAAGGTGCATGACGTTGCAAAAAGCCGGCGGTGTGCTTGCAGCACCACGCATTGAGAACTGGAACGATCGGCTAGTGTCCGTTCCGGCATGTGGTCTTGCGTATCGATGCCGTGTGCCGCACTGGCCCGTGGCAGGCGCGACAAAGGCAGTTCGCGCCTGGGTTCGGGGCAAGTTGGAGACGGTTTGCCTGCTACCGCAGGTAGGTTAGCCAGCCTTTTCGGATAACGTTGGGTTGTGGCAAGAGCGCGCATCAAACTTGCAGGTCGGTGGCGAACCACAAACATGACCCAAGCGCCGGCTTGTCTGTCGTGAGCCTGTGCGGCCCGAAAAGGCGTATGCGGAGTCGCTCGCCAAATCGCAAGACATGACCAAGGTGCCCGAACAGCAAACAGATAAAAGTTTTTTGCTTCTTTTTTGCAAAAAAAGAAGGCCTTGCTTGCCAAACGCGGCAAGCATCGCCGACATCGCGTCGCATCCGGGCCAAGGACGAAGGCGCCATCCGTCCGTATGCTGGCGTGCACACATCAATCGACAAATCGTGCGCTGTGTTCATTGACATGTTCGTCGTTCCGCAGCGAAGCGAGTGCAGGTCTACACGTCCAGGCCTGCGGCGTCTCGTCCAGCAGCGAGCCAGCCGGGAAGTGTGGCGCGGACGCAGCGCAGCACCCGGCTTCCAAACCGGTCAGGTTGCCGTCCTGCTCTGTCCACTGTGTCAATGGGGGGATGGCACCTGCGCGCCCGCAGTCTCCGCGAGGCAGGTGTCGGCCACCCGCGGGGAGTCGCGTGGGCCGGGATAGGCAAAGGAGCTGGCCCGCGTCCGGCGCTGAGGCCAGGCGGGTGGGGGCGGCCACAAACAGGCCGTGGATCCACTCTCGACAAATTCATGGGCCGGGGTGGCGCTGGCGGAGAGGGTGGGATTCGAACCCACGGTACGCTCGCGCGCACAACGGTTTTCGAGACCGCCCCGATCGGCCACTCTGGCACCTCTCCACGCCGGATGCTTATAGAACCACCCGCAATCGGCCGGCAACCGCGCCCGGATACGCCCGTGCCGGGGGCGTTGCGAACCCGCCATCGTCCGATGCGTTCGCACAGCGCGTGCATTTGACCCGGCGGCCCGCCAGGCCCAATGTCGCAATTCCCGAACCAAAGGAGCCTGACATGGCCTGGAAATCTCCCAAGATCATCGAAATCGCGCTGGGCGCGGAAATCAACAGCTACGCCTGCGCTGAAGCCAAGTAACGCCGGCCGCCGCGCCCCTGTCCGGGCGCGGCCTGTCCGGCCAGGAGGCCGGCCAGGTAGCCGGACCGGAAACGCCGGATCGGGAAACACGTGCTGACCACCACGCAATTGTCGCCAGACGAGCTGGCGGGCGCCCTGCGAGAAATCGGCGCGGAGCGCTATCACATACATCATCCGTTCCATCGGCTGCTGCATGGCGGGCAACTCGGCCGCGGCCAGGTGCAGGCCTGGGCGCTGAACCGTTACTGCTACCAGAGTGCCATCCCGGCCAAGGACGCCACCCTGCTGGCGCGGCTTCCCACCTCGGAGCTCAGAAGGGAGTGGCGCCGCCGCCTGGTCGATCATGACGGCGACGCACCCGGCACAGGCGGAGTCGCGCGCTGGCTCAAGCTCGCGCAGGGCGTGGGGCTGGACGCGGAATACGTGCAGTCCGGCGCCGGCCTACTGCCCGCCACGCGCTTCGCGGTAGAGGCCTACGTGGCGTTCGTGCGGGACCGCAGCATACTGGAAGCCGTGGCCTCCTCGCTGACGGAGATGTTCTCTCCCGGCATCATCGCGGAGCGCGTCTCCGGCATGCTCGCCAACTACGATTGGATCACGCCGGACACGCTGGCGTACTTTACCCCGCGCCTCACGCAGGCGCCGCGGGATTCGGACTTCGCGCTCGCCTACGTGCAGGAGCACGCGCGCACGCCGGAGCAGCAGCAGGCGGTGCTCGCGGCGTTGCGCTTCAAGTGCGACGTGCTGTGGGCGCAGCTGGATGCGCTGCACCACGCCTATGTCTCCCCCGGCCTGCCGCCGCCTGGTGCGTTCGTCCCGACGCCGCGGAAACCAGGCGCATGAACCCGGTCCCCCGCCTGAGTCCCGGCCACAAGTTCCGCCTGGACCGGGTGCGCGGCGCCTGGGTGCTGCTTGGGCCGGAGCGTATGTTCGTGCCGGACGAGCACGCGACCGAAGTGCTCAAGCTGATCGACGGCCAGCGCGACGTGGCCGCGATCGTGGCCGACCTGGCCGCCCGCTTCAACGCGCCGTCCGAAGCCATACGCATCGATGTGGACGCCATGCTCGCCGACCTCAGCGCCCGCGGCGCGGTCCGGCTGTGACGCCGCCGCCGCCGCTTGGCCTGATCGCCGAGCTGACCCACCGCTGCCCGTTGCAATGCCCCTATTGCTCCAACCCGCTGGATTTGGAGCGCGCGGCGGCCGAACTGGACACGGCCACCTGGCTGCGGGTGCTGGACCAGGCGGCCGAGATCGGCGTCCTGCAGGTCCACCTCACCGGCGGTGAGCCGCTGGCCAGGCGCGACTGCAGCGAACTCGTGGCCCATGCGTCCGCAAACGGCCTCTACACCAACCTCATCACCTCCGGCGTCACCCTGGATGACCGCGCCATGGCAGCCCTGCTGGCTGCCGGCATCGACCACATCCAGCTCAGCTTTCAGGACGTGGTGGCCTCGGAGAACGACCGCTTCGGCGCCTCGCCGAACGCCTTTGCCAAGAAGCAGGCCGCCGCCGCCCGGATCCGTCAGGCCGGCCTGCCGCTCACGCTGAACTTCGTCATCCACCGCGCGAACGCCGGGCGGGTGCCGCAGATGATCGCCATGGCCGAAGCCCTCGGCGCGGACCGCACGGAGATCGCCCACGTGCAGTATTACGGCTGGGGCTTGGTCAACCGCGCCGCCCTGCTGCCGACTCTCGACCAGCTGCACGCCGCGACCGAAGCCGTGGACGACGCCCGTGCGCGCCTGTCCGGCCGCATGGTGATCGATTACGTGGTGCCGGACTACCACGCCGCGCGCCCGAAAGCCTGCATGGGCGGCTGGGCGCAGCGCTTCATGAACATCTCGCCCGCCGGCCGCGCCATGCCGTGCCACGCCGCCGAAACGCTGCCCGGCTTCACGTTCCCCTCGGTGCGCGACGTCCCGCTGTCCGACATCTGGAACAGCTCGGACGCCTTTTTGCGCTTCCGCGGCACCGCCTGGATGAAGGAGCCGTGCCGCAGTTGCGACCGCCGGGAAGTCGATTGGGGCGGCTGCCGGTGCCAGGCCTTCGCGCTGCTGGGCGACACGCACGCCACCGATCCGGCCTGCGAGCTTTCGCCCGATCATGGGGTGATGCAGGCGGCGGTCACGGAGAGCGAGGGGGCTGCGGGAGCCTATGTGTTCAGGAAGCCCCGCAAGGACGTGGTGCTTTCCTGAGGTAAGGCGGCAAGGCCTTCTTTTTTGAAAAAGCAAAAATCTTTGCTCCCTGTCGGCTGCTGCGGAGAGGCGCGCGACAGGGGACGCTCTATCTCTCCAGCAACACCGCGATACCCTGCCCGACACCGATGCACATGGTGACCACGGCCCGCTTCAGGTCGAGCGCCTCCATCGCGTTCACCGCCGTCATCGCCAGCCTGGCGCCCGACATCCCGAGCGGGTGCCCCAAAGCGATCGCGCCGCCTTGCGGGTTCACGTGCTGCGCGTCGTCAGGCAGGCCGAGCTGGCGCGTCACCGCCAGCGCCTGCGCCGCGAACGCCTCGTTCAGCTCGATCAGATCTATGTCCGTGATGCGCAGGCCGGTCAGCGCCAGCAGTTTCTCGGTGGCCGGCGCCGGGCCCATGCCCATGATGCGCGGCGGCACGCCTGCGGTGGCCATCGCCACGATCCTGGCGCGCGGTGTCAGGCCGTTCTTCGCCGCCTGCGCCTCCGAGGCGATGATGAGGGCCGCGGCGCCGTCGTTCACGCCGGAGGCGTTGCCTGCCGTCACCGTGCCTGGCGTGCGGAACGCCGCGCGCAGTCTGGCCAGGCCCTCCGGCGTGGTGTCGTGGCGCGGATGCTCGTCGGTGTCCACCATTGTGTCGCCGCGGCGGCCGGGGATGGTGACGGGCACGATCTCGCGGGCGAAGAAGCCGCTCTCCTGCGCTGCGCAGGCGCGCATCTGGCTGCGATAGGCGAACGCATCCTGATCGGCACGGGAGATGTTGTGGTCGGCCGCCACGTTCTCGGCCGTCTCCGGCATCGACTCCACGCCATACTGGGCCCGCATCAGCGGGTTGACGAAGCGCCAGCCGATCGTCGTGTCCTCGATCGCCGCCTGGCGGGAAAACGCCTCGGTGGCCTTCGGCACCACGAACGGCGCGCGCGTCATGCTCTCCACGCCGCCCGCCAGCACCACCCCCGCGTCGCCGGCGCGTATCATGCGGGCCGCCGTGCCCACCGCGTCCAGCCCCGAGCCGCACAGGCGGTTGAGCGTGGCGCCAGGCACGCTGGCCGGGATGCCCGCAAGCAGGAGCGCCATGCGCGCCACGTTGCGGTTGTCCTCGCCGGCCTGGTTGGCGCAACCGAAATAGCAATCGTCCACCGCACCCCAGTCCATCTGCGTATGGCGCGCCAGCAGCGCTCTCAGGGGTATCGCGGCAAGATCGTCGGTGCGCACGTCGCGCAACGCGCCGCCGAAGCGGCCGATCGGCGTGCGGGCGTAGTCGCAGATGAACGCGTCAGCCACGGCGCCAGGCCTCAGCGCGGCATCGAGCGGGCGAGCTGCTTGGAGAACGGCTTGCGGCCGCGCTTCTTCTGGCCGGGCAGTTCCGCAATCGCCTCCGGCGCGTCCGGCTCCGCTGACTTGTCCGGGAACTTGGAAAACACGGACGCCGCGGTGTGTTCCGTCCGCCGGCGGATCTCGCGCGGCTCCTGTGCTGCGGGCGCGGGCGCGGGCTCCGCTACCTGCACCACCTCTTCCTCTTCAGCGGCGTCCTGCTGCTTGCGGCCCAGCCCAAGTTGCCTGGCCAGGCGGGAGCGGTGCTGCGCGTAATTGGGCGCCACCATCGGGTAGTCGGCGGCCAGGCCCCACTTCTCGCGATACTGCTCGGGCGACAGGCCGAACGTGGAGCGCAGGTGGCGCTTCAGCGTCTTCAGCTTGCGGCCGTCCTCCAGGCAGATGATGTAGTCGGGGAAGATCGAGCGCTTGGCGGCGACGAACGGCTGCTGCTTTTCCGCGATGACCGGTGCCGGTTCCTGTCCCACGCTGCGCAGCGCCGCGTGAACCTGTTCGATCAACGCCGGGAGAGCCGAGGGCGCGATCTGATTCTTGCCGACATGGGCGGAGACGATCTGCACCGTCAGTTCGAGAAGCGTCTTCTTGTGGTCTTCGGAGGGCATCTGTCTTTTCTCTAGTCTTGTCTAACACTATAGTGCCGATTCTCCTTATGCCACAATCCCGCCAGGATTTCGCTGTTGAGAACACGGAAATATACATGGCGGGCGTAACAAGAAATGCGCTGTGCTTGCCGGCTGGCGCAAGCCGGTCCGGTGCTGCCGCGCTTGCCCGCGCCGCGCCGGCCAGCCGGATCACGCATCCGGTCTCGTCCGGGAGATCGCGTGCGGGAAGATCGAGATGGGCAAATCCCTCGTCGCGTTGGAGCTGCAAGGCGGTTCCGGGACGCCGGGCAAGAGCACACGCGAACGGAACAGAAATAACTGCTGCCTTGCCGGAACAGGGCGTTGTTCCTGCCGGGTCTCAAACCCTGCTGCCTCAGCCGCCCGTCTTGCCATCGCCGTTCCGCCTCGCTACATCACCGCCTCGAGCGGCCGGGCGCGTAGCTCAGCGGTAGAGCATCGCCTTCACACGGCGGGGGTCACAGGTTCAATCCCTGTCGCGCCCACCATCTTCGGATGGCTACCCCGGCTTCTGTTCTCATCCTGCCGGCAAGCGGCGCGCCTGGACCATAGTGCAACCGGCCCGATGCCGCAGCACAAACGAGCGATCCTTGTCCTTGCAAAGAAATCTTTGACTGCGCTGTCGCGCGGCCACGCAGGTGTCCGCGCGACAGCGCAGAACTTTGCTTCTGTCCTTCAACAGACCAGGCCTGGCCCACCGCGCGACGCCCGACCAGGCCGGTCCGGCGCCCCGCGTTTAACGCCCCTAGGCAGGCGGCAGAGGACGCTGGCGAGAGCCAAGCTCTCCAGCAGGCGCACCAGCCAGGGCTGTCAAGCGGGTGCCGCGGTTCCGCGCCACCGCCTGACTTCACCCCGTTCAAAACGCCTGCCAGGCCAAAAAGGCCCAGACAGGCGCGCTCAACGCGCCGGAACCGACAGCTATCCGCGCCCGCCGGGGAGGCTAGTGATGAAAGCCGCCGCCATGGAACCCGCCGCCGGCAAAGCCGCCGCCATGAAAACCGCCGCCGCGGAACC
>CAHJWU010000071.1 GCA_903643085.1 Rhodospirillales bacterium | reverse complement strand
GCGAAGTCAGACACGGAAGCGGCCCGTGCCGCCGAAATCGTGGCGCATGTGCAAGGCCGCGGCGACGTGCTGACCAAGCTCGGCGACTGGATGGGCAAGCCGGACAGCAAGGCATGGATCGAAGGTTTCGCCGTCTCACCCAAGGGTGCGGTGGGGCCTGGCGACGTGGAGTACCAGGCGGTGCTGGGGCGCGGCTGGCTCAGCCCATGGGCGGAGGGCGGCCAGTATTGCGGCAGCCGCGGCATGAGCCTGCCCATACTCGGCCTGCGCATGCGCCTGCGCGGCGAGGCCGCCGAACGGTTCGATTGCGTGCTGGAGGCCAGCTTCGTCGACGGCACCAAGGTGGGGCCGCTGGATAATGGCGAACCCTGCCAGGCGGAGAGCATGTCCCCGCTGGAGGCGTTCCGTATCCAGCTGATCGAGCGTGGGAAGCCGGCGCCGGCTGCCAGGCCGGCTAGGCCAGCGAAGCCGAAGGCCGCACCCGCGGCGAAGACAGGACGGGGGAAGAAGTAAGGCCAGGCCTTCTTTGAGAGGAAGCAAGGACCGTTTGCTCCTGCCGGCGGCTGCTGAAACGTTCGCCGGCGGCAAGCAACAGCTTCTTGGTCTTTGTTCAGATGAGGATTGTTGCTTCCTTCCGCCCATGAAATACCTCTTTCTCCACCAGAACTTCCCCGCACAGTTCCTGCACCTGCTGCGCCATCTGGCCGGGCAGAACGCCCACGAGCTGCTGTTCATCACCGAAGCGCAGCGCAACCAGATCGCCGGCGTGCGCAAGGTGGTGCGCGCCGTGCCGTACGCGAACGCCGCGCCGCACTGGCATCCGATGGCGCGCGACCTCGAACTGGCGCTGCTGCGCGCGGACAGCGTGGCGCGAACGGCGCAGAACCTGAAGGCGCTCGGCTTCACGCCGGACATCATCATCGGCCACCAGGGCTGGGGCGAGATGCTGCACGTCAACGACGTGTGGCCGGACGCACCGTTGCTCGGCTACCACGAATTCTACTACAACCTGCACGGTTACGACGTGGGCTTCGACCCGGAATTCCCGCCCGCTTTGGACATGGCCGCGCGCATCAGGGCGAAGAACGCCGTCAACCTGCTGGCGCTGTCCAACCCCGGGCTGGGGCAGACACCCACTGCCTTTCAGCACGGCACCTACCCCGCCTGGGCGCGTGACAAGATACACGTGCTGCAGGAAGGCGTGAACCTGGACGTCTGCAAGCCGAACCCGGACCTGCGCCGACGCGTGGTGACGTTGGGCGGCTACAAGGTGAAACCGTCGGAGAAGCTCATCACCTACGTGGTGCGTGACCTGGAGCCGTATCGCGGCTTCCACGTGTTCATGCGCAGCCTGCCGCGCATCCTGGACGCGCGGCCGGACGCGCGGGTGATCCTGGTGGGCGGCGACGGCGTGAGCTACGGCGCCAAACCCACGAAGGGCACCTGGCGCGAGCACATGCAGGACGAGCTGCGCGGCAAGCTAGACATGACCCGCGTGCACTTCGCCGGCCGCGTGCAATACGAAACATACGTCAAGCTGCTGCAGCGCTCGGACGCGCACGTGTATCTGACCTACCCTTTCGTCGCCTCCTGGTCCCTGCGCGAGGCGATGTCCGCCGGCTGCGCGCTCGTCGTCAGCGACACCGCGCCTGTGCGCGAATTCGTGCGCGACGGGGTGAGCGGGCGGCTGACGCCGTTCCTGCAGCCAGACGCCATCGCGGACCGCGTCCTGGAGATGCTGGAGGATACCAAGACGGCGGCGCGGTTGCGTGCCGGCGCGCGCGCCTGGGCGGAGGCCAATCTCGATATGGGTGTGTACATCGCGAACTACGAGAAGCTGATCGCTCGGACGGTGGAGAGGTAGAAAGCAAGCAAGGCAAAAAAACTTTGACTACGCTGTCGCCCGCTCGCTGTGTCCGGTGCCTACCCTTTTTCAGGCACCGACCCTGCGGTTTCCCAGCCGCTGACAAGGACCAAAAGTTTTTTGCTTCTTTTTTTCAAAAAAACAAGACCTTGCTTTCTTGTTTGCCGCCTGCCTAAAACGCCCACCCCTGCCACAGCAAGGCAATGCTGCGGCTATGCTCGCGCAACGCGAGCCCACCAGCCATAGGGACCACACATGCCATTATACGAAACCGTGCTGATAGCGCGGAACGACGTGACGCAGCAGCAGGTCGAATCCGTCGCCGACACCATCGCCACCCAGCTCGAGGCTGACGGCGGGTCAGTGGACAAGCGCGAATACTGGGGCCTGCGCTCGCTGTCCTACCGGATCAAGAAGAACCGCAAGGGCCACTACATGCTGCTGGGCCTGAACGCCCCGCCTGCCAGCGTGAAGGAGATCGAGCGCCAGCTCGGCCTGAACGAGGACGTGCTGCGTTTCATGACCATTCGCGTGGACGAGATCGACGAGAACCCGTCCGCCATACTCGCGCGCAAGTCCGACGACCGCGAGCGCAGTTTCCGCGGGCCCAAGCCGGCCGGCCGCTTCGAGTCCGGCCGCAAGCGCGGCTATGACGACCGCGAGGAGTTCCGCGCCCGCGACCTTAACGAGCCGGGCGAGGAGTAAGCCGCCATGTCAGACACCAGTGAGTCCGGTGAAGTCAACGTCGCCGCCCGCCGCGCGGCCGTGGGCGCCCGCCGCCCGTTCTTCCGCCGGCGCAAGAGCTGCCCGTTCAGCGGGCCGAACGCGCCGAAGATCGACTACAAGGACGTCCGCCTGCTCAGCCGTTTCCTCTCCGAGCGCGGCAAGATCGTACCCAGCCGCATAACCGCGGTCTCTGCCAAGAAGCAACGCGAGCTCGCCCAGGCCATCAAGCGCGCGCGCTTCCTGGCGCTGCTTCCTTACATCGTCTCCTGAGGGGCGCATATCATGGCACAGGTAGAACTGATACTTCTCCAGCGCGTCGAGAAGCTCGGCCAGATGGGGGACCTGGTGAAGGTCAAGCCGGGTTACGCCCGCAACTTCCTCCTGCCCGGCAAGCGCGCCATCCGCGCCAACAAGGCGAACCTAGCGCAGTTCGAGCAGCAGCGCGTGCAGCTCGAGGCGCAGAACCTCAAGCGGCGCGAGGAGGCCGAGCGGCTGGCCGAGCGCGTGGGCGGGATGAAGGTGATCATCGTGCGCCAGGCCGGCGAGTCCGGCAGCCTGTACGGCAGCGTCAGCAATCGTGACATCGCGGACGCCTGCACGGCGGGCGGGCTGAGCATCAGCCGCGCGCAGGTGATCCTGCTGCAGCCGATCAAGACGCTCGGCCTGCACCGCGTGAACGTCAGCCTGCATCCAGAGGTCACCATCGACGTGATCGCCAACGTGGCGCGCAGCACGGAAGAAGCCGAGCGCCAGGCGCGCGGCGAGGCGGTGGGCCAGGCGGCGGAGGACGAAGAGGCGGCCCTGGAGCCGGCGATGGTGTTCGGCGAGCAGGACCAGCCGGACGTCGCATGAGGTCAGCGCGTATCTCGCCGCGCGCCGACAGGGACCGAAAGTTTTTTGCTTCTTTTTTTCAAAAAAGAAGGCCTTTCTTGCCTCACTTCCAGGGCAGCCCGTCAGCCCGCCAGCCGGAGCGTGTCCCCTGCGGCCCCTCGAACCCGCAGGCCACGTTGTAGGAGGCGCCAAACCCCGCCGCTTCCGCCGCCTGCGCCGCCGCCCTGCTCCGCACACCGCTGCGGCAGATGAAATACAGGGTCTGGCCAGGCGCTGCCCCGGCGTCGCGCAGTTCCGCTAGAAAGTGGGGGTTCACCTCTCCTGTCGGATACTGCCAGCTCACCAGAAGCGGCGCCGTTCCGGCCTGCGCCAGATCGGGCACGCCCACGCGCTCCCACTCCAGGTCGGTACGCACGTCCACCAGCCGGGCCCGGTCGTCCGCCAGCAGCGCCGCCCAGGCGTCTTTCGGCATCACGTTCTCCACCATGCAGGCTGCCCCGTTTGTCTGAACCGGGAGGATGTGCCTGCGGCGCGCCGGGAACGCAACCGGGAGCTGGCGGGCCTTTGTGATGGAGGACGGCCGGCTTGCGGCGTAAGCAGGCAAGGCCTTCTTTTTTGAAAAATAAGCAAAAACTTTTACTTGTTTGACGCTGATGCGCTTGGGGGCTTTTCGAGAAAACTTTCTGGTGCACATGCGGCGGAGTAGGGTTCTTCAAAGAAGGCCTTGCTTTCAGGGGCCATTGGAATGATCGAGGTGTTCGACAGGCGTGCCGTGAGGCTGCATCGCGACCGGGCGGCAGCCCAGGTGGGCCGCGTGACGCCGATCCTGGCTGACGTGGCGGACCGGCTGCTGGACCGGCTTGACGACACCACGCACCGGTTTACCCAGGCGCTCGACGTGGGCGGCCGCGGCGTGGTGGCGCCATTGCTGCACGCGCGCGGGATCGCCTGCGTCAGCCTGGACCTCTCCGCCAGCATGGCCGCCCGCGGTGGCGGGCCCGCGGTGGCCGGCGACGAGGAGGCCCTGCCGTTCGCGCCAGGCAGCTTCGACCTGGTGGTGGCCAACCTCTCGTTGCACTGGGTGAACGATCTGCCAGGGGCGCTCATCCAGCTTCGTCTGGCGCTGCGTCCGGACGGGCTGCTGTTGGCCAGCCTGCCTGCGCTGGGAACGCTGGACGCCTGGCGCGCCACGCTGACCGAAACCGAAGCCGCGCTGGCAGGCGGCGCATCGCCGCGCATTTCGCCGTTTCCCGAACTGCGGGACTGCGCCGGCCTGCTGCAGCGCGCGGGGTTCGCCCTGCCGGTGGCGGATGCCGACGAGATCGAACTGCTGTATGCCGATCCGCTGGACCTGCCGGCCGACCTGCGCGCCGCAGGCGAGACGAACGCGGTGTTCCTGCGCGACAGGCGCATACCGCCGCGCGACCTGCTGGCCGCTTCGCTGGCCGGCCTGCCTGTGCGCGACGGGCGTATGGCAGTGCGGCTGCGGCTGGCTATGCTGACGGGCTGGGCGCCCGCTGAGAGCCAGCCCAAGCCGCTTCGCCCGGGGTCAGGCGAAGTCAGCCTGACGCGGCTGTTCGGGGAGGAAGGGAGCCGTCCTTCTTGAAACGGCCCTGCCTCCTTTTCAGCGGGCCATCCTCTCCGTCTGCAGCAACTCGAACGTCGCCGTCCCCGGACTGGTCTCCGGAAGCATGCGGGTCGGCAAGTCCTGCCACGACTGGACGACGAAATCGTCGGGTTGCCCCGCCGGGTCGCCGGCCAGGTCACGCACGTGCTGCAGGCCGTCCGCGACCCAGGTCTGGTCGTCCGGATCGGGCACGTCGCCGCCTATTATGACCCCCACGCGCAGGCCCAGCGCGTGCATCTGGCGCGAGAACGGCGCGATGAGCCGGCCGCCACCGCCGCGCCAGCCCACGTCCCAGTGCATGAAGGCGAACGGGCGGCCGGTGAGGCGCTGGACGTCCTGGACGAAGGCCACGTAATCGGCCAGGAGTTGCTGCGTCGGTATGCGGTTGCCCGACAGGACCTCGATGTCGCCGATCACGACGTTGGGGAAGTAGCGTCGCATGGTCGCGATGTTGCCCGCGACGTGTTCGGCCACGGTTTCCACCGGGTAGGCGCAGTCATGCTGGCCCCAGGTGCGCTCGTGGCCGAACCAGAGGGGCTCGTCCATTCCCCAGTAATCCAGGGTCAGGCCGAGCCTTTGCAGCCGGCCGGCGACCCGGTCGACAAGGTGCGGCCCGGCGAAGCCTTCGCCGCCGCCGCACTCGCCCGGCGTATGCGCCACCGAACCCATCTCGACGGCGAAGGCTATGTGGTTGCGGTGGAGGTCATCGACCACGCCACGTATCTGCTCGTCCGTTCCGCGCAACACGAACTGGGCGGCGACCTTGAACGCGGTTAGGTGATTCTTGCCCTGTTGCCAGGGCGCGCCCGGCTCGAACATGGACATCCAGTCGGGCGGATGCGGCCGTTCGCTACGCGTGACAGGATCCTCTCCGCCGAACCAATACTGCGCAGCCGCGGCCGGCTGGACGGTGGACGCGAGACTGGAGGCCAGTGCGGCCAGGGCGAAGAAGCGCATGACTTGCCGTCTCCCAGGGCTGGCAGGCAGCCGAAGCTTGATAGGCCCGGTAGCCTCACTCTCGCGCTTTCGCCTCCCGCAGGCAAGGTGCCGGCGTCTGACGGCCTGGAAGAGGACACGGCCGCCTTTTTCGGAGATGATTTTGGCTGGCTGTCGCGGACCTCGTCTCAGCCGCGCGACAGCGGGTCAGCTCAGCTCGTAGCCGAAGCGTTCCAGGAAAGCGCCCCAGGCGAGGTTGACCTCGCTGCACACGTCCGCGGGCAGTTCGGACCGCCACCGCCCGATGGAGGCGGCCGGCGTGCTGCTCGTGGCATGGCGCTGGAAAGCCGGCTCCTCCTCGCGCCGCACCGCCTGCACGGTGGTGCCAAGAAACCCACTGAGCTCAGCGAACGTCTTTGTCTCGTCCTGCAACATGTCTTCGTAACGCAGGAAGTGCACGTCGTTCAGCGGCTGGTTGCGCAGTTGCAGCAGGTACTGGCAAAATCCGGTGATCTCGGCGACCGATTTCACGCCGCGATCGGCGTAGTAGGCTTTGTGCGAACACAATATGTCGCGCGGGTCACGGATGATGATGATCTCCCTGACATGCGGGAACACCGCACGCGTGAACCGGCGGTTGTGTTTTTTGAGGTTGATGTTCTTTTCTGCGAAATACATCAGGTCGGTCTTGCCGTTCCCGGCTTCATCGGATCCGTCCTTGTGGCCCAGCTTTCCCTGGTCCCTGGCGAGCCTCCGGTAGAACTCGCGAATGATCTCGGCCATGGTGGCGCCAAGCTGTTCTGGCGCCAGCTGCTCGAACAATTCGCGCATAGGCGCGTCGTCCTTGAACGACACCGCGTATTTGGCGGAAGTGAACGGGTTCGAACCGACGTGGAACGGGTCGGCGCCGACCCGGTGAGGATGGAGCGAGCGGTTGTAGTCGGCCGGCCCGGTCAACACGGCATGCGCAGCCGCGTAATAATCGAGCATCCGCAACTCGTAAGGCATAACCGACGACGCAACGATTTCGCCCGAGGCTGCCAGGCAACTCATCAGGTAAGTGGTGCCGGACCGGCTCGGCGCTCCCACCAGGATAGGCGAGGGAAGCGGGAGGATGTCCGGCAGCTTTCGGGTGAATTCGTGCTGAACGATCCGCTCGCCGTTCGGCAACACCGTACCCGTGTCGGCGAACCGCACCGACACGACACTCGGCTCGAGAATCGAAAGCGGTTCGGCGAACGTAAACGAGAAGCCATGCCTGCCTTCCGGATCCGGCGAGAGCTTGGTCAGGTCGCGACGTGGGATCTCGGCAACACAGGCGCCAGCCTCGTCTCCGTTGACGCTCACCCGCAGCCGCAGCTTCAGCGCGGGTTTCTGGTCATCTAACGCCCACCCAAACACGCCGGTGCGGGTTACCTTGTCTACGTGGGCGCGGCGCATGAACCCTGTCCTCTGCTCGTCCGTTCTGTCTTCGTCACGCGTTCAGGCATCTCTGATGGGAGAGGTGAAAACAGATGAGTTCTGGCCATGCTGCAACGCGCTCGTTGCAGCATAGCCGCCAATCACGTGATTTGGAAGCGGTCCTGCCGCCGGGACCGGGGCTTCCTGGCGGAGCAGAAAGGCGCTCTTCGAACGAAAAGCAGCTGCTTTGTCCCCGCACGCCGGTTCAACGGCTCGGCCTGTCCTGGAGCAGCCGCATGGTCAGCGGACGGACCGCGACACCCAGGTCGCCTAGCTGGCCAGCGCCTGCACGGGGTCCGAAAGGTTCGGCGCGGCGGTCGCCACGCAGACGCGATTGCGGCCGGAGATCTTGGCCTCATACAGCGCGCTGTCCGCCGCCTCGAACAGCGCGGCCGGCGATTGGGACGGTATGATGAGCGTGCTGGCCACGCCCGCGCTTACGGTGACCAGGCCGTGCGGGCCAAGGCCGGAGTGGGGCAGTTCAAGGCGTTGTATGGCAAGCCGCATGCGTTCGGCCACGTCCGCGCAATTGGCCTCCGACAGTGAGGGCAGAAGTACGGCGAACTCTTCGCCGCCCAGCCTGGCCACCAGATCCGTGGTGCCGCGCAGCTGCTCGCGCAGGCAGACGGCGATCTTCTTGAGGCAGGCATCCCCCGCCGCGTGGCCGTAGAAATCGTTGAACGCCTTGAAGCGGTCCACGTCGATGACGATCAGGCCGAGCCGGCCGCGGCCCACTTTCTCCGCTCCTCCTGCCTGTGCCCCGCCTGGCTGTGTCACGCCTGCCTGTATGACGCCTGGCTGCGCCGCGCAGGGCTGTGACGCGGACTTGTCGGCGCCGGCTTTCTCGGCCGAGGCTTCCTGCGCCCAGGTGGCGAGCAGCCAGGAATCATAGGCGCGGCGGTTTGCCAGGCCGGTGAGCGGATCGCGCCTGGCCAGCTCGTCCAGCTCGATGTTGCGCAGTGAGAGGTCCTGACGCTCCAGGCGCCCGCGCAGCATGATCAGGTAGCTGCGCCGGTGCGCCCGCTCCAGCCGCCAGTTGGCCAGCATGAGATAGGCGGCGGTCGCGGCGGCGATTACGACCAGGCTATGCTGTTCGCTGGGCGAGATGTCCGCGCGCAGCTGCAACGCCAGCGCGTAGGCCACCACGATAAGGACCGTGGCCGCAAGCGCGTAGGGGAACCGGAGCTGGACGCCTATCGTGCTGTAGACAAGGAGCACGGCCACGCTCGCCACGAAGGGCGGAGTGTAGGTGTGACGGCTGACGGCGAAGAGGTACATCGTGACGCAGATGCAGACGGCATTGGCCAGCAGCATCAGCCCCTCGCGCAGCGCGCCCGGCGGCCGCAGCCACATCGAGGCCACTACGGCGAACCCGAACGGCATCGAGATTTCCAGGTAGAGCAGGCGGCAAAGCCCCGCCGCGTCAGGAATGTTGGCCTGCAGGACAGGAAACAGCAGGGTGCCGAGGAGATAGCCGAAGGCGCCGAACACCATCATCGAGCGGCTGCGCTCGTCGCCGGTGTCGGCTTCGAAGCGCTGTTCCAGCTTAGGCGGGAAGCGCAGCGCAAGCCGATGCGGGGGCGTCTTCAGCCAGGCATCGATCAGCTCCTCGAGCATTTGCCCCCACCACGATGGTCCGATCGTCAGCCCGCGCAAGCGAGTGACGGACCACCCTGATAGACGATCTGCGATAGTAAAGTGTGAACGAGCCGGCGTAGGGGCGCATTTTGCAACTGAGATGTGGCCGTTTTGCTCAACGCAGGCGTGCAAGCGCGCCCTCCAAGCGTTCGATCTCGCGCTCCGCCTCGCGCGCACGCTCGCGGTTTTCCTCCACCACCTCCGGTTTCGCCCGCGAAACGAAATCGGCGTTGTCCAGCTTGCGCAGCACTTTTTCGCGGTCGCCGGCGGCGCGGTCGCGCTCGCGGGCCAGGCGGGCGCGCTCGGCGTCCAGGTCGATCAACCCGGCGAGCGGCAGGAACAGAATGGCCTCGTCCAGCACGATCTGCGCGCTGCCGGACGGCGCCTGCTCGGGTGCGGGTGCGATTTCGGAGACGCGGGCCAGGCGGGCGGCGGCATCCAGCCAGCGGGCCGCGCGCGCCTGCGTCTCAGGGGCGGCGTCGCGCAGCAGGATCGGCGCCTTCACCGAGGGCGGCACGTTCATCTCCGCGCGCACCACGCGTATGGCGGTGATGAAGCGTATCACCCAGTCGATCTCCTCGCGTGCGGCGGCATCGCCCGGCGCGGCGGGTGTGGGCCAGGGGGCGCGTATGAGGCTGAGCTTGCCGCCGTAGCCCAGGCCGTCCCACAACGCCTCGGTCACGAACGGGGTGGCGGGGTGCAGGAGGCGCAGCAGCACGCCCAGCACGTGGGCGGCGGTGGCGCGCAGCTCGTCCTTCTCCGCCCCCTCCGGGCCGAGCAGGACGGGTTTGGCCAGTTCGACGAACCAGTCGCAGAAGATGTTCCACGTGAAGCGGTAGCAGGCGGCGGCGTACTCGTCGAAACGGTAGGCGGCCAGGGCCGCGTCGGCTTCGGTGATGGCGGTGCTGGTGGCATCCAGCAGCCAGCGGCACAGCGGGGTGGTGGCGGAGGCGGGGTCGAAGCCGGGCACGGGGGCCACGCCGTTCATCTCGCAGAAGCGCGCGGCGTTCCACAATTTGGTGACGAAGCTGCGCGCGTCGGCCACGCGGGCGGCGCCGAGCTTGATGTCGCGCCCCGGGCCGGTGAGCTGGCAGACGGCGAAGCGTAGCGCGTCGGCGCCGTACTCGTCGATCAGGCTGAGCGGATCGATGCCGTTGCCCTTGGACTTGCTCATCTTCTGGCCGCGCTCGTCACGCACCAGGCCGTGTATCACCACGGTGCGGAACGGCACGTCACCCATGAAGTGCAGGCCCATCATCATCATCCGGGCGACCCAGAAGAAGATGATGTCGAAGCCGGTGACCAGCACGTCGGACGGGTAGTGCCGCGCCAGCATGTCGGTGCGTTCCGGCCAGCCCAGCGTGGAGAACGGCCACAGGCCGGAGCTGAACCAGGTGTCCAGCACGTCCTCGTCCTGGGTGAGCGCGGTGGGCGCGCCGAAATGCGCGGCCGCCTGGGCGTGCGCTTCGGCCGCCGTGCGGGCGACGAAGACCTGGCCGTCCGGCGCGTACCAGGCGGGAATGCGGTGCCCCCACCAGAGCTGGCGGCTGATGCACCAGGGTTTCAGCTCGCGCATCCAGGCGAAGAAGGTGTTCTCCCATTGCTTCGGCACGAAGGCGACGCGGCCGTCTTGCACCGCCGCCACCGCCGGGCCGGCCAGCGCCTGGGCGTCGCAATACCATTGCAGGGTCAGCAGCGGCTCGATAATGACGCCGGAGCGGTCGCCATGCGGCACCTGGTTGGTGTGCGGCATGGTGGCTTCCAGCAGGCCCAGCCGGTCCAGCTCGGCCACGATCGCGGCGCGCGCGGCTTCGCGGCCGAGGCCTTCCAGGGTGCGGGTGAAGCAAGTGTCCGCGAGGTCGGGGACGTCGTGCAGCTCGATCTCGGCCAGGGTGACCTGCGCCTGGCGGTCCAGCACGCTCGGCATCGGCAACGCGTGGCGCTGGCCCACCTCGAAATCGTTGAAGTCGTGCGCCGGGGTGATCTTCACCGCGCCGGTGCCGCGCTCCGGGTCCGAATAGGTGTCGGCCACGATCGGCACGCGGCGGCCGGTGAGCGGCAGGATCACGTGGCGGCCGACCAGGTGGGTGTAGCGGGCGTCCTCGGGGTGCACGGCGACCGCGGTGTCGCCCAGCATGGTCTCCGGGCGCGTGGTGGCCACGGTCAGCGTGGCGCCGTCCTCGCCTTCCACCCTGTAGCGTATGTGCCAGATACTGCCGCGCAGCTCGCGCGTCTCCACCTCCAGGTCCGAGAGGGCGGACTGGAATTTCGGGTCCCAGTTCACCAGGCGGCGGGCGCGGGTGATCAGGCCCTGGCCGTGCAGGGTGACGAACACCTCGCGTACGGCCGCGTTAAGGCCGTCATCCATGGTGAAGCGCTCGCGCGCCCAGTCGACGGACGCGCCGAGGCGGCGCATTTGCGTGGTGATGGTGCCGCCCGAGGCGGCCTTCCACTGCCAGACGCGCGCCAGGAACGCTTCGCGGCCGATCTGCTGGCGCGTGGTGTTCTCGCGGCCCAGCTCGCGCTCGACGACCATCTGGGTGGCGATGCCGGCGTGGTCCGTGCCTGGCTGCCAGAGCGCGTCACGGCCGCGCATGCGCTGCCAGCGGGCGAGCGTGTCCTGCAGGATGAAGTTGAGCGCGTGGCCCATGTGCAGGCTGCCGGTGACGTTCGGCGGCGGGATCATGATGGTGAAGGGCGCGCCTTCGGCGTGGCCGGCGGCGAAGCTGCCCTGGCGTTCCCAGCCTTCGTAGAGGGACTGTTCTTCGCAAGCGTGGTCGAAGGATTTGTCTAGCAAGGAAGGCCTTCTCTTCTGAAAAAGCAAAAAACTTTTGCTTCCCGCCTGCATGAAGGCCGGTTCTGGTTCTGCCGATAGGAACGCTTGCGGAGCCAGGGCGGGCCGTGGTGCAGGCGCGCCAAGCGCGGTTTGCGCTTGCCAAACTAGAAGGGCTTGCCTGGCCTCGCTACCCTCTGGTCACCCGCTCGATCTCGTTACGCACCAGCCGCTCCACCATAGGTGCGAGGTTCTCGTCCAGCCAGTTCTTCAGTATCGGGCGCATCTCATCGCGCACCAT
>CAHJWU010000070.1 GCA_903643085.1 Rhodospirillales bacterium | reverse complement strand
GCCAGACGATCCGATGGCCACCTCAACCTACACCCGCTCCTGCAAGAAAATTTCCACCATGAGCGCGGACACTATCCTGCTCTTTTCGCGGCGGCAGCATCGGTCCGGTAGAACAGGGCGCCATAACTTGACCCGCGCGAGGCAAACCGACCATACAGCCGCCGCGTTGTCCGGCCAAACACAGCAAAGCCGGAAACAACCAATCGGCTGGAGGTTGACTACCCCGAAGCGGGCAAGGCGTGTCTCTTTGAAAGAAGCAGGATTTCGGCCCTGTCATGCACAAGCGTGCGCTCGTAACGCCGGCACGTGCTGAAAAGCGCGCGACAGGGAGCAGGAATTTGCTCCTTTGCAAAACGGACTGCTTGCTTTCCGTGAGGCAGCATACGGGCCGGTTGGTATGACCTGGCGGAACCATCGGGCAGAAGATCGGCGCGTCAGTATGGGACTAGATCAATCGGCGCGGGATTCGAGCGGTTTGTTATCGCATCAGGCGGTCGCGCCGCGGCGCGATGACGATGTGCCTGCACACCGGCCCGGCCTCCCGCACGCCGAGGACCTTGCCGCCGTTCCCTGGCCGCTCCGGCTCTACAGCTTCGGCAGGGCAGGACCGTCCTGCAAACGCATTCTTGCCCTGCAACTGGGCCATCTCGGCGATCTCATCATCACGTTGCCGGCGCTTCGGCAATTGCGTGCCGTGTTTCCCGACAGTCACATCACGCTGGTTGCCGGTGCATGGAACCGGTCGCAGGCCGAAGCATCCCGGCTCGTGGACAGGGTGGAGAGTTTCGATTTTTTTCCCGAGGTCGCCCGCAACTGGGATGGCCGCAGCGTTGCCGACCTGGATGTCTTCCGCAAGGTCTGCGAGGGACACTTCGATCTTGCCGTGGACCTGCGTGTGGATTTCGACACGCGTCATCTCCTGCGGCTGGTCGATGCGGGCGTTCGCGCCGGCATCGGCCCCGGTGCAAGATATCCGTTCCTGGACGTGGCGCTGCCTTACGATTATGCGGAGCGCACGCGCTCGGATCCGACGCGGGACGTCAATGCGGTGCTGGGCCCGGACCGCTTCCAGTCTCGCATGCCGCACCAGGGCGATTTCCGGCACGAGACGGATTTCACCATCACTGACACCCACGTGATCTTCGGCCCCTATCTGTCTCTGCCCGCAGGCGAGTACCGCGCCAGGTTCGACATCTCCCTGCGTGGTTCGGGCTTCGGGCGTCGACCTGCGAGGGTGACGCTGGATGTGGCGCAGGGCGCCTCCGACGTGCTGGCTGCCCGCTTGCTGGATGCCGGTATGATCAGGCGCGGCGGCAAGCACGGCCTGGACCTGACGTTCACCATCACCGACGAAGTCACCCCGTGCGAATTCCGCGTGCATGCGGCAGGCCGGCCGTTGCGTGCCGTGCTCGGTTTTGGCGGCGTCAAGCTGGAGCGTGTGGGCGGACCGCCTGCCGCGCGCGTGAGGCCGGCGGACCTCCATGTGGGCGAGCTCATGTCCCTCCTCGTCCAGCTCACCGCGGACCGGATGGCGCCCGCGCCTGCCTGCCTGACCGAGAGCAGCGCCACGCAAGACCATGCCAGGCTGTCGCGCGCTGGCAACAGCGGACCCGTCATCGCGATCGCGCCCGCCAGCAACTCGGACCTTCGTGACTGGCCTGCCAGCCACTTTGCAACACTGGTGCGTTTGCTGGTAGAACGGCTCGACTGCACGGTGTTGCTACTCGGGTCGCGCGCACAGGCGGAGGTCACAGCCCATATTGCGCGGGACAGCAAGGTGGAGCACGGGATCACGGATTTGGCCGGACGCACTGCCTGGGCAGACCTCCCGGGCCTATTACGGAGCGCAGACCTGGTGATCTGCAACAACTCGGGCATTGGCCACCTGGCCGCCTCACTCAGCGCGCGCACACTCGCGATCTATTCAGCAAGCCACCAGCCCACTGAATGGGGGCCGCGCGGACCGCTGGCGCACGCCGTCATGGCAGTCGTCCCATGCTCCCCCTGCGGCCTGGACCGTCTGTCGGAATGCGGCCACGGCCACACCTGCATGCGCGAGCTGGCACCTGAGGCGGTATGCGAACTCGCGGAACGCCTGTTACGGCTGCCGATGCCTGCCGCGGGGACGCATTGACCAGCAGGGGCTTCGTCCGCCGCCTGCCGGGCCCGATCCGGCGGCCGGTGATACAGGGAGCCAACTGGCTGCAGCGCTATCTCGAGGCGCGCGCGATCATCCCGGGCATCGACCCGGTTACGCTCAGCCAGCTTGAACGGCTTCCCGGCCGTCAGGGACGCGCGTATGACGGCAGCCGCGTGGCAGTTGTGGGTCTGTTCAGCCGCCCCTGCGGCCTGCAGCGCGGCGCCGACCTGATGGTCCAGGACCTGCGCGCGCAAGGCCGGGCCGTGCTCGCGGTCGACCTGACCCAGGCCCTGAACGTGACGACCAGCTCACCGCTGGATCCGGGTTGCGCGGCTCCGGATGACCTGCTGGCGTTTCACCCGACGGACGTGGTGATCCACCTCAATCCGCCAATGTTCGCGCGCGGTCTGGCGCTGCTGCCGCATGCGGCCCTCTCGCAGGCTGCCATCATCGGTTACTGGGCGTGGGAGCTGTCGGAAGTTCCTTCCGCCTGGTCGCAGAGCGCGCACTATGTCGATGCGATCTGGGCACCGTCGCCTTTCGTGTCAGACGCCCTGATGGCCGGAATGGCGGATGACACAGGCAGGAAGATACGGGTGGTTCCGCACGCTGTGGACCGCGATCCGATGCCACGGACGACCCCCAAGGCAAGGCTCGCAGCCAGGCGTTTGCTGGGACTGCCGCAGGAGAGGTTCGTCGCCGGCCTGTCGTTCTCCTTTGACTCCAATTACGCCCGGAAAAACCCCTGCGCCGCAATCGATTCGTTTCGTCTCGCCTTCAGGGGCGACGAGGCGGCAACGTTGCTGATCAGGTGCAACGACGCTGCCACATTTCCACGCCTCTTCGAACATCTGAAGAGCTACGCCGGAAGCGATGCGCGCATACGCATCCTGGACACTTCCCTGCAGCCCGTGTCCATCCGGCAATTCTATGCCCAGCTGGACCTCTATCTTTCGCTGCACAGAGGCGAGGGATACGGGCTCAACCTGGCCGAAGCGACGCAGGCGGGCGTACCCGTCATAGCGACCGGCTGGGGGCTGGCGCCCGACATAGCAGAACGGCCGCACGTCCGTACAGTGGGCTACCGGCTCGTGGTCCCGCTTGATCCGCAGCGCTTCTACGACAGTTTCCCGGGCGCGCTGTGGGCAGAGCCGGACATGATGGAAGCGGCCGACTTGCTGTGCGTCTCCTACAACAGCTGGAACAGGGCAAATTTCGCAGACGCGCGCGTGGACTGACACGTAGCGCGTCCAAAGCAAGCAGTTCTCATCAAAGGGTTAAAAACTTTCGCTTGCCCGCAGGTGCGACGTCCGTGTGCTTGCGGATAACGCAGGGCCGCTCAGCCTGCGCAGGGATCGAAAGTTTTTTGCTTCTTTTCAAAAAAGAAGGCCTTGCTTGCTGGGCAACGATCAAATTCCAACCGATCGCATAACATCCAACGAAGTTGTCGCCCGCCCGCGGCGTGCCCAGGGCCTTGGCGTTGCATGGGCGCGCGTGTAAGCAGGAAGAGCTACCCAGAACCGTCTTCGCGCCGGTCCAGGAAGGACGGATCCGGACAGGCGCGACAGCATAGGCGCCGCATGTCCGACACGCCCGTCCACATCGTGCAAATCTCGCCTGCGTCTTACGCCAGGCACGGCGTGATCGGCGGCGGCGAGCGTCTGGCGCTGTACATCGACGCTGCCCTGCACCTGGCCGCGGCCCATGCCGGCCTGCCGATCACCACAAGCCTGCTGGCGCTGGACGCGGCCACCGCTCACGGCGACGGCCGCGCATCCCGTATGGCGGTCAAGGGGCGGGCCTGGGACGTGCACAGCCTCGATGCCGGCGAACTCACACGGAAGCTCCGCCCGGCGCAGATCGTCTACGTCAATCAATGCCTGACGCCGGTCGGGATGTTTGCAGCGGCGCATGCCAGGCTGCTCGGCAAGCGCGTGTTCGGCACCGATGCCGGCGCCGGCGAGATGCGCCTGCTGGAGTTCAACCCGGAGGCGATCACGGTCTACGATGCGGTTCACGCCATCAGCGCCTTTGCGGCCTCCGCCTTTGCCGGCCTGCCCGTGAAGGTGCACGTCATTCCCGGACCGGTGGATACCGTTCTGCACCGTCCGCCATCTTCTGGCGAAGCCGCGCGGGACCCGCTCCACGTCGTCTCGGTCGGCCGCATTCTCCCACATAAGGGCCATGAGCAGACGATCCGGGCGCTTCCGGCCGGCATGCGCCTGACCATCGTCGGCCAGCATTACGATACGGCCTACCTCGATTTCCTGCGGTCCTGCGCCGAGGGCAGGGAAGTGGTGTTCGACGACACGCTCGACGACGAGGCGGTGCGCGCGCTCCTGCACCAGGCCGGAACCGTCGTTCATGCTTCCACGCACACCGACTACACCGGGCGCTACGCGCACAAGCCCGAGCTTCTCGGACTGGCGCCGCTGGAGGCGCTGGCCAGCGGGGCGCCGACGCTGGTGAGCGACGCCGCCTGCCTGCCGGAGCTGGCTATACTGCCCGGGTGCCGGGTGTTTTACGATGAAGCGGAACTGGCCTTTCTGCTGCGCGAGCAGGCGGCCGGAAGGCCGGAGGCGCCGGACGCAGGCGAGATGCACGCGCAGGTGGACCGTCATTACGGCCCGGCCGTCGTCGGCGCCGGGCTCCTGGCCATGATGGGCCTGGTGGCACCTTGCGCATCCTGATCCTCAGCAACCTCTACCCGCCCGGTTTCATCGGCGGCTACGAGCTGGGGGCATCCGAGATCGCCCGCGGCCTGCGCAGGGCGGGCCACCAGGTGGATGTCCTGACCTCCAGCTACGCGGTCGATGATTCGGGCGGCGACCTCGGGATGGACGACACGCCGTTGGTACATCGCGGGTTCGACTGCGCCTCTCCCAGCCGGTCTCCGCAGGATGACAGCCGGCCCGGCGCCTTCGTGCTGCCGCGCAACCTGCGCGAACTGGCCGGCAAGCTGGCGACGCTGCAGCCGGACGCGGTGCTGTGCTTCAATCTTGCGGGCGTAGGCGCGCCGTCTATCCTGCGTCTGCTGGTGGCGAGCGGCGTGCGCCCCGTGGTCTACATGATGGACCATGTGTTCTCCACGCTGTGCGCCGATGCGGTGCGCCGGCGCGGCTTCGAGCGGGTGTTTTCTTCGGCGGACTGGCCGCAGACAGTCCGCTTCCTGTTCATGTCGCAGACCCTGCAAGACGAGGTGGAGGGCGCGCTCGGCTTCGCACTGTCTCACACCAGCATCGTTCCGGGCTGGTTCGATCATGCCGCGGAGGCGGAAGTGGTCCCACGCGACGCGCCAGCGCGCTTCGTGTTCGCCTCGCGCATCGCCGGCCACAAGGGTGTCGGCATCGTGCTTGATGCATGCCGCCTGGTGCTCGACGGCGGCCACACGGATTTCACCGTGGATGTCTACGGGGCGGGTGAAGTGGCGCCGATGCTGCAGCGTATCGTGTCGATGCGTTTGTCGGACAACGTGCGCTACGCCGGCGCACCGGACAAATCGGTCTTGATGCCGAACCTGTCGGCTTACGATTGCCTGCTGTTTCCCACCATGCACCGCGAGCCGTTCGGCTTCATAGTCGCCGAGGCGGCCAGCGCCGGCTGTATCCCGGTGATGACCTACGGCATAGGCGCGGGGGAGTGGTTTCTGGACGGCATCGATTGCCTGAAGATCAACCGCGAGCCGGTTGCGTTGCAGGCCGCCATGTTGCGCGTGATGACCATGCCGCCGGACGAACGCACCACGATGCGCCGGCGCGCGCTGGCCGTCGCGCGCCGGTTCTTCAGGTTCGACGACGCGCTGTCCCGGGTCGAGGCGGCGCTGGCCGGGGCCGCCGGAAAACCCGGCCACCCACCGCGCGCGATGGAGGCCGCCCTGGCGGTTCTGACTGACATATGGAGAGCGAGTCCAGATGGCTGAACCCGGTGCCGAGGTTCTGGCGCAGACCCGGCAGGCACAGGCGGAGCTCATCGATGCCGGGTTCCGTCCGGCGCGATACGCAGGCCCCGTCCGCCTGCTGCGGCGGCTGGTCTGGCCGTTCGTCCGGCCTTTCCACTTCCATACGCTGGACCGGGTCACCCGGGCCCTCGACCGCGCCGCCGCCACGGAGTCGGCCATCCTGCGCCTGGAGGCGGAACTGCGGCGCCTGTCCGGCCTGACGGTCGATGCGGCCAAGCTGCATGCGGTGGAAGCCAGGATGGACAGGGCGGAGGCCAGGGGCGACGCGGCGGCAGGAGACATCGAGCGGCTGCAGAATAGCCGTTTGGCGTCCGGTTCGGCCAGGCTGGACGCTCTGGAAGCCGGCATCCACGCTTTGCGCGACGCGCGGCGGCCGGCGAGGGAGCAGGAGACCGTCCGGCTCGACAGGATCGAGAAGCGGCTGGACGGCCTGGAGATCTGGGGTGACGGACAGCGTCGCCAGGTCGAGCGCCTGGAGACGTCGCGCAACGACGACGTGGCCCGGCTGGTGACGCTGCATTCGCGCCTGCGCTCCGACCTTCTGGCCATCGGCAACCGCCATGTCTGGGTCGAGGAACGCACCGCGGCGGCGCTGCAATCGGTCGGGCAGGTGCGTGACGAGGTGATGCCCAGGCTGGCGGGGCTGGAAGCCGCCAGCGACGCCGTTCACCGCAGGCTGCCGGCTCTGGACGGCCTGGAAGCGGCAGGCTCCCGGGCGCAGGAGCATCTTGCCAGGCTCGACGCGGACGGCACGGAACAGACGGCCCGGGTGTCGGAACTGCGCGACCAGATGCGCCTGGTGCGAGAAGGCCTGTTCCTGACAGCGACGCAGGAGGGCGTGTTCCTGCTCAAGGCCGGCGAACTGATCTCCGAATCAGCCCGCGCAGACGGGACCTGGGACCCGCACATCGTAAGCGCCGCGGCACGGGCCGCGGACACCGTGCGCGGCAGAAGGCCACCGCCCGCGGCACTTCTGGGCATCGATGTGGGCGCGCATTTCGGCCTGATCTCCGTCGCCATCGCCAAGCTGTTCGACAGGCTGATCAGCTTCGAGCCCAACACTTTCAACGCCACGCTGCTGCGGGCGAACGTCGTACTCAACGGCCTGGATGGCAAGGTGGACGTCCGGCACGAGGCTCTGGCTGCACGCGAGGGCAGCTTGTCCCTGGCCCCCAGCGACCGCCAGGAGATCCCGCTCCCGCTGGACGACCAGGGCCGGTTCGCGCCGGGCACCGCCAGCAACCTCGGCGCCTACAGTTTCGTGCAGGACGGGACCGGGCTCTCCCAGGCCAATTCCATCCCGCTCGACAAGCTGGCACTGGACGGCGTCGCCTTCATCAAGATCGATGCGCAGGGCGGAGACGGCACGGTATTGATGGGGGCCATGGACACCATCGCGCGCTGCCGCCCCTGGGTCGTCTTCGAGTGGGAGGACAAGCTCGCCCAGGCCTTCGCCGTGTCGTTCGAGGAGGTGGGGACGCGCCTGTCCGGCATAGGCTATCGGGTCAGGGTGCTGCACCGGCACAACGCCAAACAGGTCGATTACCTGGCCTTGCCGCAAGAAGAGGCAGACGCCATGCCTGAGAGCGGGACCGGGTGAGGCCGCGCGCCCAGGCCCTGGTCGTCGTAAGCTCGAGTTGCCAGCTCTACTCAGGCACCGGCACCGCGCTGTTTGACTGGATGCGCTATGCCGCCGCGGAGCTGGATTTCAGCCTCCTGGTCGATACCGGCCTGACACGGAATTTCCAGGTCGCCGCCCGGTTTTGCAGCGAGACGGGGGTGGCGCTCTACCCCTCGGAAGGCGAGCCGATACCTGGCTGCCCGGACATGCGCCCCTCCAGCATCGGGCGCGCGCTGCAGGGCCGGCACTGGGACGTCATCGAATGCGTCTCCTGGGCCAGCGCCGCCACCAACATGGAAGTGCTCGCCAACCGCCCTGCCGGCAGCAGGCTGGTCTTCACGCCGCACACCCAGCCGATGTGGACGCTGGCAGGCAATGACCGCCACTTCCTGGTGGGACCCGTGCTGGCGCGCATGCTGGCCGAGAGCGACCTGGTGCTGCTGGACACGGCAAGCGAGGCCTCCCACATGCCGGATGGCGCGCTGGACCCCGCGCGCACGTTGCAAGTGCCGCTTGGCGTTGATACGGACCGCTTCAGCCCGGCGCGGGACGTGGACGGACACGACCCGCCGCGCCTGCTGGCGGTGGCCGATTTCCGCGAACACCGCAAGCGGCCCGACCTTCTGCTACGTGCGCTCGAACTGACCCTGGCGGCGCGGCCGGACGTTCTGCCTGTGCTGGCCGGGCGCGACTCGGACCGGCTGGAGCTGCCGCCGTTGCTGTCAGCCAGGTGCGAGCGGCTGGGCTACGTGTCGGCCGAGGAACTGCTGCGGCAGTATCGTTCTGCGCGCGCTTTGCTGCTGCTGTCTGATTTCGAGGCGTTCGGCCTGCCTATCGCCGAAGCCCTGTGTTGCGGCACGCCGGTCGTCATGCATGACCAGATGGAGACGGTCGCCGCCTTCGGCGATCTGCCAGGCGTGCATGCCGTTGCGAACACCGCGCTGGACCGCGTGCGGGACGCCCTGCTCGCCTGCGCCGGGGCGGCGCCGGACCGCGTACGCATTGCCGGTGCCGCGGCTGACCGGTTCAGCCTGGCGGCCACGTACGGGCGCAAGCTGGACCGGGTGCTGGCCCTGCTGGACACGGCCTGACACGTAAGCTCCGAAAGCAGCTTTTCTGAGATAGATCACCGCTCGACCGGCCAGGGGGCGGCACTCGCCTGGGTTGTGCTCGACACGCCTCGAGGATGAAAGCCTGGTGCAAGGCTGCACCGCACGCGTTGCCCTTGCCTCGCCCTCCTGTCCCGGTAGCCTTATCGCCACCCGGCCCGGCCCGGCGGCAAAGTTTTGCTTCTTTTCGAAAAAGAAGGCCTTTTTCGCTTCCTTGACTGCAGAGGCACGCATTGAACGACAAGACCTGGGACAAGTCCCGCCTGCCCTCCCGCCACGTGACGGCTGGCCCCGGCCGCGCTCCGCACCGCAGCTACTACCATGCGATGGGCCTGTCAGAAGCGGAGATCGCCCAGCCTTTCGTGGGCGTGGCCACCTGCTGGAACGAGGCCGCCCCCTGCAACATCGCGCTGTCGCGCCAGGCGCAGTCGGTCAAGCGCGGCGTGGGTGAGAGCGGCGGCACGCCGCGGGAGTTCACCACCATCACGGTGACGGACGGCATCGCCATGGGTCACCAGGGGATGAAGAGCTCGCTGGTGTCGCGCGACGTGATCGCGGACTCGGTTGAGCTGACCATGCGCGGCCACGCCTATGACGCGCTGGTGGGACTGGCCGGCTGCGACAAGAGCTTGCCGGGCATGATGATGGCGATGCTGCGGCTGAACGTGCCGAGCGTCTTCATGTATGGCGGCTCCATCCTGCCCGGCCGGTTCCATGGCCGGGATGTGACAGTGGTGGACGTGTTCGAGGCGGTGGGCCAGCACGCAGCCGGCAACATGAGCGACGCCGACCTGCACGAGCTGGAATGCGTGGCGTGTCCCTCGGCGGGCGCCTGCGGCGGCCAGTTCACCGCCAACACCATGGCGATGGTCAGCGAGGCAATCGGCCTGGCGCTGCCGGGTTCCGCCGGCGCCCCTGCGCCCTACGAGGAGCGCGACGCCTGGGCCGTGGAGTCCGGCCGCACGGTGATGAACCTGGTGGCAGGCAATCTGCGCCCGCGTGACATCGCCACCAGGCGCGCCTTCGAGAACGCCGCCGTGTGCGTGGGCGCCACCGGCGGCTCCACCAACGCGGCGCTGCACCTGCCGGCGATGGCGCACGAGGCGGGCATCGTGTTCACCATGGACGACGTGACCGAGATCATGCGCCGCACGCCATACATCGCGGACCTCAAGCCGGGCGGCAAATACGTGGCGCTGGACGTGCACCGTATCGGCGGCATTCCGGTGATCCTGCGCGCCCTGCTGGATGCGGGCCTGCTGCACGGCGACTGCCTGACTGTGACGGGGCGCACGCTGGCGGAGAACCTGGAAGGCGTGGTGTTCCCCGAGGACCAGGACGTGGTCTATCCGGTCAGCCGCGCCATCACGCCCACCGGCGGCGTGGTCGGCCTGCGCGGCAACCTCGCCCCCGATGGGGCGATCGTGAAGGTGGCGGGTCTGCACCACCGACGCTTCGAGGGCAGCGCGCTGTGTTTCGACAGCGAGGAGGCAGCCTTCGAGGCGGTGCAGGCGCGCGCCTACAAGGCCGGCGACGTGATCGTCATACGCTACGAGGGGCCGCGCGGCGGCCCCGGCATGCGCGAGATGCTGTCCACCACGGCCGCGATCTACGGGCAGGGGATGGGCGAGCAGGTGGCGCTGATCACCGACGGCCGGTTTTCCGGCGGCACGCGCGGCTTCTGCGTGGGCCATGTGGGGCCTGAGGCCGCGCTTGGCGGGCCGATCGCGCTACTGCGCGACGGCGACCGTATCGTGCTGGACGCCGAAGCGGGTCTGATCGAGGCGGTGCTCGACGAGAGCGAGTGGGCGGTCCGGCGCGCGGCCTGGCGGCCGCGCCGGACGGACTATCAAAGCGGAGCGATCTGGAAGTTCGCGCAGCTTGTGGGGCCGGCGCATCTAGGGGCGGTGACGCATCCCGGCGGGGCCGCGGAGACGCATGTCTACGCGGATGTCTGAGCCGGGAGGGCCTTCTGTTCGACGAAGAAGGCCTCGCCTGCCTACACCCGTTCGCTCACCGCGATCGCCACCTTGCACCCCGCCTTGATGACTCCGGCCAGCATCCGGTACCCGGGCGTCAGCTCCGCCTCGTGCTCCAGGCCGATGTCGCGGTGCTCCAGCTCCTCCGCCCGGAACGTCTCGATCGTCGCCCGCAGGGCCGGCTCCTCCTCGCCGAGGTCCTCCACCTGCGCCCGGTAATGCTCGTCGATGGCCTCTTCCACCGCCACCGTGCAGGCCATCGCGGCGCGCTCTCCCATCGCGGCGGTCACCGCGCCCAGCGCGTAGCCGGCCAGGTGCCAGAGCGGCAGCAGCGCGGTCGGGCGCACCCGACGCTCGGCGATCAGCCGCCTGAACGTGTCGAGATGGACCTGCTCCTGGGCCTGCATGTGGCGCAGTATGTCGCCCTTGTCGCCGCCGCCGAGCACGGCGAGCTGTCCCTGGTAGATGCGCTGCGCGCCGTACTCGCCGGCATGGTCCACGCGCACGATGCGCTCCAGCCGCGTGCGGGCCGGCGTGTCTCCCGGAAGGCTCATCTCGGTCGTCTCCTGTTGCCGGCCAGGGAGATGGCGAGGCCGGCCGAGATCGCCAGGGCGTAGGCGCAGCCCATCTGGGTCAACGACACGGGCACGCCCGGGATCAGGAAGTCGGCGTCCTCGCAATTCTTGGCCGGGCGGGCGGGCATGGCCGCGATTCGCTGCGTGGTGGAAAGGCCGGCGAGGTTCGGCGCGGTGCACTCCGGAAGCGGGTCCGGCCACCAGCGCTGCTCCACGCCGACATGTACGAACGACAGCCCGGCGCCCCCCAGCGTCACTAAAGCGAGCAGCCAGAGAACGGCCCGGCCCGGTGCGCGGGGCAGCAAGGCGGCCAGCAGGCCGAGGCTCGCGCCTATGTAGTAGGGCCACCGCTCGAGCAGGCAGAACGCGCAGGGTATCAGACCCAGCCAGGCCTCCGACCCGCGCGCCACGACGAGGGCGAGCACGCAGGCGAGAAACCCGGCCACCGCTGTCCGGCGGTGCCGGTCCGTGGTCATGGTCAAGGGCGCTCAGGCGCCCCTCAGCGGCCCCAATGCGCCTCCACCCACACGCCACCGCCCCAGTGTCCAGGAATGAAGTGCACATAGCCCGGCCGCGTCACTATCCAGTGGCGCGGCACCCAGACGTAGCGGCCGACCCTCGGCCCCCAGCGCCAGTGGCCCGGCTCCAGGACGAAACCGTTCGGCGGGCCGGGCGGCGGCGGCGGCGGCCCGAGTTCTTCCTGCGGCGGCGGGATGGCGGGTTGGGCGGCCGCCGGCACGGCCACGCTCGCGGCGGTGAGCAGGGCCGCTGCCGCGGCGA
>CAHJWU010000069.1 GCA_903643085.1 Rhodospirillales bacterium | reverse complement strand
ACAGCTCGTTCTCGGCGATCGCGCGCTCCTTTTCCACCGCCGCCGCGCGTCGGGCAAAGGAGGCCTCGTCGGCGGTGCCCTGCGCGCGCTCGAAGGTGGGTGCCTCCAGCGCGCGGGCCAGGTCCGCACTCGGGCTGAGGCCGGCCACGCGAACGGTGACGACCGATATCCCCATGTCCTGCAGGCGCTCGCCTTCGGCCAGGCCCGCGGTGATGCCGGCCTGGATCAGGCTGGCGCCCTCGGTCAGCAGCTCGTGCACGTCGCGGTGCTCGATGTAGCGCGCGCTCTGGTATTGCGCGAGGCCGATGAGCAGGCTGGCGATACGCTCCAGCGGGTCCGTGCGCAGCCGGCCGGTGCGCAAATCGATGGTGAAGTCCACGCGGTCCGCCAGGCGTTCGGGATCGGCCGCGCGCCAGGTGATGGTGCCCTGCACGGTGACCACCTGGTAGTCGCGCGAGCGGGCCTGGAAGACGAAGTCGGTGTCGCGGTCGTCGGCCGGGATCTCCATGATGCTGGTGCGGTCCGGCCAGAACCACAACGCGAGCCCGCGGCCGGCGCGCGTGCGGCGGCCGCGGCGGAACACGATTATGTTGCTGGAGGCTTCGCTGCGGAGGTGGCGCAGCGAGAAGAAGCGGGTGATTTCGGCCATTGCCGCCATGCTGGCGCGGGATGCGGAACGCGGCAAGACGGCTCGGCTTCTTTTTTGGAAAGACGATACAAAAAATCTGGCTTTCCTCCGCATCTGAAGCAGCCGGATGGGTTCAGAGAAATCAACGTTGCGCAGAGGCGAAGGGAAGTTCTCCAATCCTTTCGTTCCTGGAAGAACTGCCTGTTTTCTCTCTGTTGCGCCTGGCGTCAGGCCAGGGCAGCTGCGTGGTAGCGGAGATGATCCTCGATGAGACTGGCAATGAAATAATACGAGTGGTCGTAGCCTTCCCGGCGGCGCAGGTTCAGTCCGATGCCGGCCTGCGCGCACGCCGCCTCCAGCAACTCTGGCTTGAGCTGGTTGCGCAGGAAATTGTCGGCCAGTCCCTGGTCCACCAGCAGCGCCGGGATGCGGTGGCCATCCTCGATCAGCGCGGTGGCATCGTAGGCGCGCCAGGCAGACCGGTCCGGGCCCAGATAGCCGGGCAGCGCCTTCTCGCCCCAGGGACAGTTGATCGGCGACGCGATAGGCGCGAACGCGGAGACGGCGCGGAACCGCCCGGGGTTGCGCAGTGCGATGGTGATGGCGCCGTGGCCGCCCATCGAATGGCCGCTGATGGACTGCCGGCCCATGTCGGCAGGCAGGTTGGCCGCGACCAGCGCTGGCAGTTCGGTCTCGATGTAGGAGCGCATCCGGTAATTGGCCGCGTAGGGTGCCACCGTGGCATCCACGTAGAAGCCGGCGCCCAGACCGAAATCATAGCTGCCCGCGGGGTCGCCGGGGACGCCCTCGCCGCGCGGGCTGGTGTCGGGGGCTATGAGTATCAGGCCCAGTTCGGCAGCCACGCGCTGCGCGCCGGCCTTGGTGGTGAAGTTCTCCTCCGTGCAGGTAAGCCCGGCGAGGAACCAGAACACCGGCAGCGTCCCATGTTCGGCCTGTGGCGGCACATAGGCGGCAAACCGCATCGGCGTGCCGGTTTCGCCGGATTGGTGCCGGAAGACGGTCTGGGTGCCGCCGAAGCTGCGGTTTTGCGAGATAACTTCCAGCGTCATGGCTCATCCTGTGCTGGCCTCCGGGCGGCGAGCGGAACGCCCGCCCGGTCCCTTCGGCACGACGGCCTTGAAAGCACGTCCGGCAACTGTCGCAAAGCGGCTACACAGCTTACCCGCAAAGATGTGGTGCAGGATTGCGGCGCCTGCGTCCCGGCTCATGCTCGATACGGACGGAGGCGAGGCAGGACGGGGTCTGCGCGCACGCGATCCGCAGGGCGGGCGTGTTCTGCACGGCATCGCCGGTCACGAGCGCTGACGGGGAGTATCGTTTTGGGCCGGGTGTTGATCGCCGATGAACAGCCGCTTTTCCGCGACGCCCTGAGAGGCGTGCTGGACCAGTTTTCCGCCGACGCCTGGCGGTTCACCTGCCAGGAGGCGGACAGCTTCGACGCGCTGATGCGGCTTGCCGATGATGACGATGACCTCGACGCCGTGCTGCTGGATTTCTCGCTGCTACGCGAACAGGGTCAGGCGGAACTGGTGGCGCTGCGAAGCAAGCTGCCTTCCGTGCCGGTGATCGTGTTCGCCGCAGGCGAGAACGCGGAGAAAATGCGTCTGTGCCTGACATGCGGGGTGGCGGGCTTCATCTCCAAGACGTCAGGCCGCGAGGAGGTGATGATTGCGCTGCGTACCGTGTTCGGAGGCGGCATAGCCGTTCCGCGTGGCGCCGCCTCGCCGGCATCTGGCGCCGTCAGGCGCCGCGGCGCCTTTGCCTATCAGGGCTGCGGCTCGCTCAGCGACCGCCAGACGGCGGTGTTGAAACTGGTGACGGACGGCAAATCGAACAAGCAGATCGCCTGGGAACTGTCCATCAGCGAGACGACGGTGAAGGCGCACATGACGGCCATCCTGCGCAAGCTGGGGGTGAGCAGCCGGGCGCAGGCGATCGTTTTGCTGCAGCGGCGGCCGAATGCTGTCTCGTGGTGTTGAGGATAGGCAAGGAAGGCCTTCTTTTTTGAAAAAAGAAGCAAAAAACTTTTGCTTCTCCATTTGCAATGGATGTGTTTTTCTGGAGATGCCCGGGTGCTTGGGGAACAGACGTTTGGTCTTTTTGCAATCTTACTTCCGTGACGGCGCCGCGAGGGACGCGGACATCATTTCGCCGACATAATCGGCCGCATGCTGCCAGGCGTCGTCGCTGTCCCCGCGGAAGGTCACGGTGCGGGACAGGGCGGCCTTGCCGGTCGCCGTGTCCATCACGCCCACCTCGCCCCACTGGATCAACGTGCTCATCTTGCGCACGCCGCCGAAGATGACGAACCGGGCATCCTGGGCCTTTGCCGCGGCGACGATCCCGGACTGGTCGAGTTCGTTTGCGGAACACGGGGTGGCCTTGCAGGCGAGGGGGGAGGCGGCAAGGCGCGAATTTTTTGCAAGGTCTCCGATGATGGCGGATTTAAAGGCGCGCAGGCGGTCGGCATGGGCCGCGCGCTGATCGGTGATTTCGCCGGACGAGTCCGTATAGTCGAAATCGGCGACAGCGACGCGCACGGGCTGCGCCCGCAAAGGATGCGCCAGCAGCATGGTTACCCCGGCAATACCGCTGGCCAGATAGCGCTTGTTCACGATGAGAGTCCTCTCGATGGTGGCGTGTCCCGCCGGCGGTAGCGAGCATCTCGGAAATTGCAAACGCGCGAAGCACCAGTCGCTTGAGTCAGAACCATCGAAGCCGCCGAGCAGCTGGTGGCAAAAGTCTTTTGCTTTTTTTTCAAAAATGAAGGCTTTCCTTTACCTGTATCGCCTCACAGCGCCGGCCTTACAACAACCGTAGCGTGCCCCGCCTCGCGCCAGCCATCGACGCCATCCGGATACCAGATCACGCCGGTATACCCGTATCCGGCAGCGCGTTTGGCGGCGTTCCAGCTCATCCAGCACCGCGACAGGCAGGTGAACACGAGCGGCAAATCGAAGTGACCGCCGGTGAGCGCCGTCAGCCTGGCGCGGAACTGCGATTCAGCCTGCGAATTGAGCGCGCCACGGCCGACATCAGGGAGCCAGATGCTGCCGGGTATGGCCTGGTGCGGCTCCGCCATCCGGGGCAGGCCCGGCCGGGCATCCGGCGGCGGCGTGGGAGCAGGCAGCACGTCGATGATCAAAGCGTGGCGTGCGGCCACCAAGGCGGCGAGCGCTTGCGTGTGGATGACCGTCGCACCGTGCAAGGTGGCTGGCACGTCGGCCCGGTAATGATCCATGCGGAACTGCGCGGGTTCATAAACCTCCGCGCGCAGTGGCTCTGCGGGTAGCAGGACCACCATGAGGGCGAGGGCGGCTAGGCAGCGCATGCGGTCAGGCCAGCGTATTGCCCGCACTTGCGGCGTCCGGGTGCAGGCGGAACGTTGTAGCGGCGGACGGCGAGTGAGCGAAAGCTTTTTCCCTCTTCTTCAAGAAAGAACGCCTTTGTTACTGCGCGAGAGCAGGTTTGTCCGCTGCCAGCGGCCGGTCCTGTTCATCCAGGAGAGGAACGTCGTAGTCGCGCAGGATCGCCAGGATCTGCTGCTGCTCCCTGGCGATCACCTTATTCAGGCGGCGGCGGAACTCCACGTCGCCGGCGCGGACACCCATGGCTATGTGATAGTCCAGGCGAACCTTGGCGTCCTCCGGATCGAGGAAAGTGATGCGCAACTTGTCATGATCGGCCTTGGCGTAATAGCCGGCGATCGGCCCCCATACCAGGCCGACATCGACATGTCCTGCCGCCACATCCTGCACAAGCTGGTGCGCCGGCTGCCTGACGCGTGTATCGACCATGAGGTCGTAGATCGCCGTCTGGTCCATCAAATTGTGCTGGACGATGAGGTTTGTGGGCGGTGTGGCGCCGACAATGCCGAAGCGCCGCGCCGCGAGATGCCAGTCGCTCACCTTGTCCGTGGTGACGTTGTCAGCCAGGCGGGTGAGCATGACGTATCCGGTGTGGTAGTAGGAGTCGGTGGTTGCCATGTCGTCGACGCCGGCGACGGTGCCGATGATCACGTCGCAGCGGTGCTGCATGAGTGTGGCGCGCACGAAACCCTGCGAGTCCGGAAACCAGGTGTAGGACAGCTTGAAGTTGAGGTCGTGTGCGACGAGGCCGGCGATCTTGTTTTCGAAGCCTTCCTGCCGCTCGTTGGAGAATGGCAGGTCATGCGGGTCCGCGCACACCCGCAGTTCGGTCTGTGAGACCAGGTCAGGGGATTGCTGGGCACGGGACGCAGGCGATTGCAGCAGGCACGCCGCGCTGCACAGCGCGGCGGCGGAGACGGTCTGATGCATGCGGAAGATCAAGGCTCCAGATGCTCGGGATGGCCGCGGCCGAGCACGCCGTCAGAACGGGCCTTGAGATAGGCGTAGATGTTGTCGAGGTTCTCGACGACGTCCTCATTCGTGCCGAAGGCCGGCATGACCTTCTGGCTCGCCGTGTTGACGTCCTTGCGGCCGTTGATGACCGTGTTCTGCATCTGCTCCTTGTCCATCGACTTCAGGCTGTCGGTCAGGTTCGGCGCGTAAGAGCTGCCGAGGCCGTCAGGACCATGACAGCGCATGCACTGGTCACCGTAATAGAGGTATCCCTTGTAGGTGCCCATATCGACCTTGCCGCCCTTGACTGTGTAGGGCTTGGCGTCGACGGCATCCGTGGCCGACATGGCGGGCACCGGTACAAAAGCGGCGCACGCGGTCAAGGCCGCGAGAGAGAGAAGGATGGTCGGCAACTTCATTCGAGTCTCCATGACGGCGACACTCGGGACGGCTATCCTGGAGCCCTGCACAACGCAAAGGCCAACAGTGCAAGAATCCGCAGGGGTCGATCGGCTTACAGTACTTTAAAAGCAGAGAACCGCCTCGCCGGTGTGGCAGCACCAGCGAGGCGGGTGGTCAGATCAGGATCAGTCGGACAGGCCGAACACCGTCAGCACACCGCCTAGCTGGGTGTAGTTCGACAGCTGCTTGTAGGCACCCACGGCCCCAAGCCCACCGGTGTCTTCGGTAAGGCCGGCCGCCATGCCGATGCCGGCCCAGCCACCGACACCGGACAGGACGGCCAGGTACTGCTTACCGTCATGCGTGTAGGTGTTGATGTTGCCGATGATGCCTGAAGGCGTCTTGAATTTATAGAGCAGCTTGCCGGTTTTCTGGTCGACGACCTTGAGGTTGCCGTCGAGCGTGCCGTAGGCGACCACGTTGCCTGCGGTAGCAAGCGCGCCTGACCAGACCGAGAAGGTCTCCGGATCGGACCACAGGATCTTGCCCTGGTTGGCGTCATACGCGATGAAGTTGCCCAGGTTCTGCTGCCCGGAGGGCGGGTACATCGACAGCGTGGCGCCTACGAAAGGCTGGCCGGCGGTGTAGCTGACCTTGAACGGCTCGTAATCCATGCAGACGTGGTTTGTCGGCACGAAGAAGACGTGGCTCGTGGGCGAGTAGGCCGCAGGCTGCTCGTCCTTGGAGCCCAGCGCCGCGGGGCATACGCCCTTGGTGTTGTGGTCGGCGCCCTGAACGCCCGGTCCGAACTGGTTGACCAGCACCGGTCTGCCTGTGGCCATGTCTATCTTGCTGGCCCAGTTGACCGCGGGATCGTATTTCTCGGCTTCGAGCAGCTTGCCGCTGACGCGGTCCATCACGTAGGCAAAGCCGTTGCGGTCGAAATGCACGAGGCCCTTGGTCATCTTGCCGTGCACGGGAAGGTCCGCGAGTATCATCTCGTTGACACCGTCATAATCCCACTGGTCGTGCGGGGTCATCTGGTAGACCCATTTGGCGACCCCGGTGTCGGCGTCACGTGCTTCTATGCTCAGCGACCACCTGTTGTCGCCCGGACGCTGGGTGGGGTTCCACGTGCCTGGGTTGCCGGTGCCGTAATAGATCATGTTCAGGCTCGGGTCATAGGAGATCCAGCCCCAGGTGCCGCCGCCGCCGTTCTTCCACTGCTCGCCCTGCCAGGTGGAGGTGGAGCTGTTCGCACCGACCGGCTTGCCCATGGTCATGGTCTTGGCAGGGTCGAACTTAATCATCGCGTCGGTGCCGGAGCTGAACGCCTGCCAGGCCTTGCTGCCGTCCTTGATGTTGTAGGCGGTCATGCGGCCCTGGATGCCGAACTCGCCGCCGCTGACGCCGATCAGGACCTTGTCCTTGACGACGAGCGGGGCGGAGGTGCCGGTCTCGCCCTTTGACGAGTCGCCGTCCTTGACCGACCAGACGACCTTGCCTGTCTTGGCGTTGAGCGCCACCAGCGTGGTGTCGGCCTGGTGCAGGAAGATCATGCCGGCACCATAGGCCACGCCGCGGTTGACGGTGTCGCAGCACATGACCGGGATCACGTTGGAATCCTGCTTCGGCTCGTACTTCCACAGGATCTTGCCGCCCTGGTTCAGGTCGAGGGCGAACACCGTGTTGGGGAACGGCGAGGAGAGGTACATGACGTCGCCGATCACCAGGGGACCGCCCTCATGGCCGCGCAACACGCCGGTGGAGAAGGTCCAGACCGGGTGCAGGTTCTTCGCCGTGCCGGTGCTGATCTGCTTGAGGTCGCTGAAACGTTGCGAGCTGTAGTTTCCGAGCGGAATGACCCATTGCGACGGGTCTGCGGACATCTTCTGCAACGCATCCTCGGCCAACGCGGGAGCGGTGCCGAGTGCGGCCACGCACGAAGCCGCGCAGACCGATAATGCCAGCACGTGCCGTATTGAAGCTCTCATGAACATTCCCCTTGCTACGCCCGGCTTCCGGGTCGTTGTGAGTGTGTCGATCAAGGCGCGACGCGATCAGTATGGCGGGCGAAACCATTCAGCAGACAGACCAGCCACGTTCTACCCTGTATAAGCCTAGCATCCTGCCGCAGTGCTTAGCCAGACGTGATTCTTCGCTGCACTGCACAGTAAGAGATGTTGCACTGCACAGTAGAGGCAGCAGCCGTGCCGAAATCCGCAGGAGCCCGGTTTGCGTTTCCGCTGTATTGATGTAGCAGTTTTCGAAACTCAACAAGAGGATCAGGAGACGCTCACGCGAAGAAACAAATACGACTTTGGTGGGGCATCCAGAGGGACGAACCTCCCGGAACCCCGCTGCGTGAGGCGTTTTCCTGTTGCGTGCATGCTCACCCGGTGGTCACGGCGGCAGGGACCAAGCAACGAAGTCACGCCGCACGCTCAACCGGACGCCCCGCCGTCATCAAGCCAGGTTTGCTTTGGCATGTTCACCTCGCAGCGCCAGCCTTTAAGCATGTAGGACGGATGCTCCCGCAGGTACTCCTGCGCACGCTGCTGACCGCTCATCGTGCAACCCATGGGCGAGGAAAACTCCTCCATCTGCAGACGCTTCTCGATGCAGGACTTGGTATCGGAAACTAGGCAGTATACGATTATGAGTTCGATCATGGCGCCCCTTCCGGACGTATATGCCGCCTGCAAGCTTTGCGGCCTGTGCGGTGGCCGGCCCTGGCGGGCGCCTAGTGTAGGATGCAAGCGGGCGGTATCGCAATCATAGGCGACATCGCAATCGCAGGAGGAGTGTTTGCGCAGTTTCGTCTCTAGGTTCGTGTTCGCGATGGCCGCCGCGTGCGGATATCCTGCCGCTGTCCATGCGCAAGAAGCCAGGAAGCCGCTGCACGATTATCCGACCACGGCACGTGCGGACTACGTGATCGGCTGCCTGGCGGCCAACGGCTTTCAGCGGCAATTGCTGGACCGCTGCGCCTGCGGCATAGACGCGATCGCCGACCAGCTCAGCTACGAGGATTATGCGACAGCGGAGACGATCCTGAGCATGCAGCAGGCGAGCGTCGGCCCGCGCGGCGGGCTGTTCCGCGACACGCCGGTGGCGAAGGACAGCCTGACCAAGCTGCGGCGGGCGCAGGCGGAGGCCAACCTGCGTTGCGGAGCGTGATCGCAACGCGGCCTGGTTTTGCCGCTTCGCACGCAGGCCGAAGCAGATCGCATTTTGATACGGGCGAGCAGGCAACGGTGTTCTTAAAGAGGACGGCGTTGCCTGCTCAGCTCGCTCGCGGCGAGACCTCGAAGCTCTGCCGGAACACCGCCTTCGCGCTGTCATCCACCTCCACGTCCAGCTTCGCCGCGCCGTTCGGGTGGAAGCTGAAGGTGATGGCCGGATCCTGGCTGAGCGAGATGTCGCCATCCATCGAGAACACGCGCTCGCCGGCCTGGCTGACGACGATCGTCTGGATGTAGCGGGCGGGCGTGTAGAAGCGCGTCACCGGATCCATCTGCATGCCGTTGAAATTGGGATGGCTGATCAGCAGTTCGGCGGTGAGGCTGCCGGGCGCCTGGCTTGCTGTGGCAACCAGCTTCATGCGCCCGAGCCGAGCCATCGCCTCCGCCTGGTTCGTGGTGCCTGGCGCGGAGCACCCGCCGGCGGACTTCACGAACGTCGATACGCCCAGCAGCCTGCCGTCCGCCAGCTCGGCCACCGCGTGCACCAGCGTGTACTGATCCACCCGCACGCGCAACTTGATCCCTCGCGGGTCAGCGAGCCTGCCGAAATGGATGATGCCGGCCACCGGCGCCGGGTTGTCATCGATGACGAGGGTGAGCGCCACCGGCTTGAGTTGCGGGGACAGGGTTATGCTGACCGGCACCAGCGACGCGTCGAGGGCGCGCACTGGCGCGTCGATCGAGAGCAGCCCTGCGCCGTCGGTAACCGTGCGGCCGTTGAACACGGCAACGGCCACGTCGTGCCAGCGCGCCTCGCGCGCCGGATCAGGCGCCTCGGCGCGCGCGGGGCTTTGCACGGCCATTGCTGCGGCCAGGCAGGACGCCAGGACCAGGCTTGTGCCGCGTGGCGTCATTCCCATTGCAGCTCCTTGTAGGCCTCGATGGCGTTGCGGCCGTTATAGGCGTCGAACAATTGCCAGTGCGGGCGTTCGGCCGCGGCTGCCGTGGCGGTGACGGCATTGACGTCCTGGCCGGCGGCGATGGCGCCACGCACGTCATGTTCGAGGGTGGCGAGGTAACGGCGTTCATCTGCCGCCGCCTGCGGCCAGGGCACCGAGGCGGGGCCGTGGCCCGGCACGGCGCGGAGAGCCGACTGCGCCTCCAGGCGGTCCAGGGCGCGCAACCAGCCGCGCAGGCTGCCGTCCAGCGCAGGCACCCGGCCGGAGAACAGCAGGTCACCTGCGAACAGCGTGGCGGTGGCCTGATCGACTATGGTGATGTCGGCATCGGTGTGCGCGCTTGCATAGGCCTGCAGGGCCAGCGTGCGGCCGCCCAGATCGAGCGTAAGCCGGTCGTGCACGAGGAGGGTGGGCGCCACAGCGGCGCCGGTCTGCACCGTGAAGAGGCTGTCCATCAGTGCCCGGTGATCGTGCCCGGCGCGGCTGGCCAGCACCCCGGGCAACTGCCAGTGGCCGACGAACACCGGATTGTCCGGCAGGAAGGCGGTGGCGCCGAACACATGGTCAGGGTGGCCGTGGGTCATGATGACGAAGCGTATCGGCAGGCCGGTCGTGGCGCGTATGGCGGCGCGTAGCCGGTTGCCATCCTGCAGGCTGCCGCCAGGATCGATGACTGCCACGGCACTTGCCCCGACCACGAAGCCGATGTTGGCGATGCCGTCCTGATTCTCCTTCGAGGCTTCGGCGCACGCGCCCTGCCTGACAAAGTCGCCAGGAGCGACTTGCACCATGGCCGGAAGCTGAGTCGCTGCCAAAGTAACGGAGCAAGTGCAGGCTAGCCACACGATCACGGCCGCGCGCCACAGACGTGCCGCACGGCCGCCGATCACCATCATCACACCCGCCAGCACATATGCGTTGGCGGGCCCGGACTTACTTGCGTGCTTCGGCGCAGGCGTAGGAGTTGATTTCGGCGCCCAGGGCGATCTCGACGATCTTCGGGGTTTTCCAGCTCATCAGAACCTCCAGTTTATGTGCGTCTGTTGGCGCAGCATGCGGTCATTGAACCCGGCACAGGCGCACGAGCACATAGCATCAGAAGCCGGCGCGAAGCAACCCGAAATACGCGGCCGCTCGTGGCCGAATCCGAAGACCTTGTGTGCGGCGCAGCATTTTGTCCGCCGCTTGATTATTGCCGCAACGGCAGCAACTGCGTGCTGTCCTGATCTGGCCGGCGCCCGCGCCTTGACAGAGCAGGCAGGACGCGTCCACCCGGAGGCCTGTTCATGATGAGGACGGCGATGTGTAAGTCTTTCCGTGCCGCGAAAGCGCTCACCCTGTGTCTGGCTCTGGAAGGGCTTCTGGCCGGCACTCCCGCGCTTGCGGCCGGCGACGCCGCTGCAGGCAAGGTTCTCTTCAGCCAGAAATGCTCGATCTGCCACGCACCCGTCGAAGGCCAGAACAAGATTGGCCCCAGCCTTTGGCAAGTGGTGGGCCGGAAGGCGGGAACGCTGCCCACTTACACCTATTCTGAAGCGATGAAGAACGCGAACAGGGTTTGGGACGACGCAACGCTGGACGATTACCTGATCGCGCCGCGCCAGAAAATTCCCGGTGTGAAAATGATCTTCGCCGGATTGCCGAACGAGCCGGACCGGCAGAACGTGATTGCATATCTCTCGAGCCTGAAGTAACGCGGCGAGCCAGGCTGGGCCGGTGTCGGCACCACAAGTGCTATGAGCAGGATTGGCGTGTGGCTGGGCGAGGTCTGCCTTGCCACGCTCTTCCTCTGCGCCGCCGCACGCGCGCAGCAGAAGATCGCCATCATCTATATCGGCCTGGATGCGGCGAAGAAGCCGCCTTCCACCACGCTCGATCCGCTCCCTGACGGAGTCGCGCTGCGCGGCGCGGAGCTCGCGGTGGCCGACACCAACACCACGGGGCGCTTTACCGGGCAAAGCTTCTCGCTGCACAGCAGCGTGGAGCACGACGCGGCGTCGGTGACGCAGGATTTCACGCGCGCGCTTGCCACAGGGGCGCGCCTGTTCGTGCTGGACGTGCCGGCCGACCTCCTGTTGCGGCTTGCCGGCGCGAAAGGCGCGGGCGATGCCGTGCTGCTGGACGCCACCAGCGCGGATGACCGGCTGCGGGGGCCGGATTGCCGCGGCAACACGCTGCATCTGCTGCCCAGCCGGGCGATGCTCGCCGACGCGCTGATGCAGTACCTGGTGACCAAAGGCTGGACCCGCATCATGCTGCTGACAGGACGCGACGCCGATGACGCGCTGTATGCCGAAGCCGTCCGCCGCGCGGCGGCGAAGTTCCAGGTCACCATACGCGCCGACCGGCCCTGGACCTTCAATCCCGCGGCACAACAGGCCGATACCGGGCACTACCAGGTCAACGACGAGGTGATCAAAGCCACGCAGGGCGTAGGCTACGACGTGCTGGTGGTGGCAGACGAGGCAGGCAATTTTGGCAACGACCTGGCCTACCGCACCGACTCGCCGCGGCCGGTGGCAGGCACGCAGGGGCTGGTCCCGCAAGCCTGGGCGCATGCCATGGACGAATACGCCAGCACGCAACTGCAGACACGGTTCCACCGCATGGCGGGGCGGTGGATGACGCCGGGCGATTACGTCGGCTGGCTGGCGG
>CAHJWU010000068.1 GCA_903643085.1 Rhodospirillales bacterium | reverse complement strand
GCCGCCAGGGAGGCCCTCATCGCCGAACCTACCTGAACCAAGTCCCTCACCACTCCACGAAAACGGGGCAGCTTCAATCCCAAGGGGTCTGGGCCCTCTTGGCCCCGTCATGCGCATGCGTGCCTCGCGTGACGGGGTTTGGGGCAGAGTCCCACACTTTCTTTCCGGTATGAGCGGGACGTCGCGCGCAAGCACGTCCTCATGGGCTGTAAGGGGCGGCTTGCTTTCCGCCTCGCTAAGCCGCTAGCACACACACAGACGAGGGTGTTCGGGAACGTGGTGCGATGCCGCGGCTGCCCCTGCAACTGTAAGCGGCATGACATCCTTGCCCCAATAAGCCATTGCCGCGCCAAGCGGTGAGAAGGCGGGGCAGGAGCCGCGAGCCAGGAGACCGGCCTACGTCGAGACTGCGCGCGAGCACCGGGCGGGGTGGACCGGAGCAGTGGGAGAGAGACCCGCATGCGGCAATCGCCGTTGTTGCCGGCTCGCTTGGTTGCGCGAGCCTTGGGGTTGTGTGTGCCATGCAGAAGAAAGCAAGCAGTTCTTTTTTGAAAAAAAGAACCAAAAAATTGTTATTATTGAGCAATGCCGTTGAAGCCAGCGCGCCTGCGGGTGCAATGGTTTTTTGTTTCTTTTTTTCAAGAAGGAATGCCTTCCTTGCCTTTCTTATATTTCCCATAAACGCTCACGCCCAATCCGCCCCGGACAGCCCCGAAAACATATCCGTCACCGCCACACGCGTCCCCACGCAAGCGGCGAACCTCGCTGCGGGCGTCACCGTGGTCGACCGCAAGACGATCGAGGAACGCGGCTATGTCACCGTGGTGGACGCACTCTCCGCCGTGCCTGGCCTACGCGTGGTGCAATCCGGCGGGCCTGGCGCGCAGACTAGCGTGTTCATACGCGGCGCCAACTCCAACCACGTGCTCGTGCTGCGTGACGGCGTCCCGATCAACGACCCTGGCGACCCGGGTGGCGCGTTCAATTTCGGCATAGACACGCTGGAGGATGTGGAGCGGATAGAGGTGGTGCGTGGCCCGCTCTCCAGCCTTTACGGATCGGGTGCCATCGGCGGCGTCATCAACCTGATCACCCGGCACGGCCGCGCGACGCCGCACGGCCACCTCGTGCTGGCAGGCGGTTCGCCCGCGCAACTGCTGGCGCAGGGTGACGTGTCGGGCGGTTTCGGCATCTACGATTATGCCGCGAGCGTCGAAGGTTTTTCCACACGCGGTTTCGATCAAACGCCGCGACGCGAGGCCGCGGTCTACACCGGCGAGGTCGATGGCGACCGCGCCAAGACGGCGCAGGTGGAGCTTGGCGCCACCATCCTGCCAGACACACGCATCTCCGTCCTGCTGCGCGCGCGCGATGCCAAATACGGCTATGACGAGGTGGGCGGCCTCGCCTATGACGGCGGCAACGCAACGGGCTACGACGCATCACTGTTTGGCCGCGCCGGCCTCACAAGCAATCTTCTCGACGGCCTGTGGGAAACCAGCCTGTATCTCTCACGCTTGCAGGAAGATCGCCGCTACACCGTGACACTGGACGCGCAGGATCCTAACCAGGGTTCCGGCGACAGCCGCTATCACGGGCGCCGCACGGACGCGCAATGGAACAACACGCTGCACTTGCGCGATGCAGGCCCGCTTACGGCGAACAACGTCACCTTTGGCTACGAACACCAATCCGACCAGTCCGATACCAAGGTCCGCACAAACTCGACGTTCGGCCCGGACGACAGCGCATTGCGCGCGCATGACGACACGGATTCGGGCTATGCCGGCGCACAGTCCACGCTCTACGAACGCCTGGCGCTCACCGGACAGTTGCGCGAGGACGCCACCACCATCGCCGGTGGCGCCTTTACATGGCGCGTAGGCGGCGTGCTCGATGTCCCCGAGATGCTGTCCCACATCAGGGCGTCCTATGGCACCACGTTCCGCGCACCTGCGCTGTATGACCGCTACGGCATCGACAGTTACGGCTATGTCGGCAACCCGAACCTGCGGCCGGAGCGCGGCCAGGGCTACGAGGCCGGCTTCACCACGGACCTGCCGGCCGGCCAGGATCGCAACCTCTCGGTCGGCGTCACATATTTCCATAACCGCATACATGACCTGATAGAGACGGTCTACGCTGCGAACTTCCTCAGCTCGTCGCCTGTCAACATAGACCGTGCCCGCACCGAGGGCGTGGAGACCACGCTCACCCTGCATGCCGCGCGCTGGCTGCAGGCGGACCTTACCTACACCTACACCGATGCGCGGGACCTGGACACCAACGTCACCCTGCTGCGGCGCCCTTACGACCAGGCGAGCGGTAACCTGCGGATCACGCCGATCCCGGCGCTGACGATCGCGCCGGAGCTTCTCTACACGGGCGTGTTCCAGGATTACCCGACCAGCAATGCCGGCGTGCCAGGCTACATCGTCGGCCGCTCGCCTTCAGGGCTGATCTTCAACCTCAACGTCACCTACCAGCTCACGCGACATGTCGAAGTGTTCGCCTGGGGCAAGAACCTCGGCAACGCGGCTTTCGAGCCGGTTAACGGTTATCAGGTCGGGGGGGCGTCGTTCCTGGCGGGGGCACGGCTGGGATTCTAGTGGGTGACGATGAGGGCAGTTTTTTGAAAAACAACCAAAAAACTTTTGTCTGCGCTGTCGCGCCCAAGCTGGTTCAGCGCGCGCCTGCCGCAGCGAGAGAGAACGGAAGTTTTGATCGAAGCATTCATATCCGCCATTCCGGCCACTGTCGGCTGACAGTTCCGGCCCTGGCCCCTTTTCTTTCATGAGGCACACGCGCCGGTTGCAGCAGCATTCGCTTGCTTTCGACAGCGCAATACTACCATGTCAGCAAGTCATCTGGTTTAGCGTTATACAGACACAAACCCGGCGTGTTCGACACCGCCAAGACAACACTCGTCGTTGTCGGACAATGATTTGAATTGAGCTGGATATATGGCTTGAAGTCGACGGAGAAGGATCTGTTGGCCGGCATTGACTTCTTCGAAGCGGCCGGTCCGCTCTGTAGCGTGGTGCCGGTGAGGACAGGGCTTTTGCCAGCTTTTGCGGAAGAGTTTGCAGTTGTCAGGACAGCTGTTGCCAAGCGGCGTGATGAATTCGCCGCTGGGCGACGGGCCGCGCATGCCGTGCTTGGCCGCCTGGGTGTCACTCCGTCTCCGTTGCTCCCCGATCGTAACCGCGCGCCGCTTTGGCCATCAGGGATCACCGGCAGCATTTCGCATACGGGCCGCGTGGCGATGGCGGCGGCAGCCTGGCGGCGCGATATCCTGAGCATCGGCGTCGATGCCGAGGCAGATGATCCTTTGGATGGCGGGCTGTTGCACGACATCTGTGACGGTCACGAGAGCGCCGCCTGCGCTCGCTGGACGGCGCAACTAGGCCATGACGCCGCCAAGCTGATTTTCAGTGCGAAGGAGGCGTTCTACAAGTGCCATCATCCCATCGCCGCGACATTCCTCGACTTTCTCGATGTGCAGGTCGACCTGCGCCCGGAAGACCGGTGTTTTTCAGCCAGGATCGTATCGCGCACGATCGCGCCGGACTACGCCGCAATCCGCCGGCTCGAAGGCCGCTTCTTCCGGGGCTGCGGTCACGTGTTCACCCTCGTCATCGCGCCGGCAAGTGGCTGACACGCCGGCGAGAAAGCAGGCCGCCCCTTTTTCGAGATATAAGCACCAAGACGCTTCTGCTCAGACGGCTGCACTCAGCCGCCTGCGCGTTTCTGCCATCGCGCGGGCTGGCCTTCCAGGCGCAGGGTTTGCGCGAGTGGAGAGACAACAGCTTTCTGGAAAAGCGAAGGTTTTCTTGGCTGGCTCGTTGGGAAATACCAACGGCTTTTGGATTTGACCGACGGATAGGATGGGGCTCTGCCCTCTACAACCGGGCAAGTAGGTAACACTTTAGACCGGGCACCTAGGTGACAGTTTCTTTGTTTGGCTGGTGCCGCTTCGTCGTCCCGGCCTGCAATTCTACCCGACGCTGAGCCTGGCCGCGGTCAAGGGTGGCCGCTTGGCCATCGCGCTCTTGCGCGGCGCGCAGCGTCCTGGACGGCGGCCAGGCTCAGCGTCACGCTGGACCAGGTCGGGCGCTATCGGCCGCTGCAGTGCAGGCCAGCCGCGTAGGCCGGATCGTGTTGGTCGTGTCCGACAGTTTGGCGCGCGTGAACTGGCGGAACCGCACGGCCCAGTCGCCATCGTCGCCCTGCGCCAGCGCCACGTTCTGCCCGCACAGCGCCTCGGTCAGGTAGATCGTGCCGTCGCGCCAGCGGATGTAGCCCTTGCTGCTGACCGGGCGGACATGGTGGTCGGCCGGATAATCCCAGTTGGCAACCTGCTCGGGATAGGCGCGCGGCGAGGGCGTATAGAGTGCCGCCGGACAAAGCTGCCCAAGCGCTTCGTGCGGGCGATAGCTGTTGTAGTCGGCCCGCCAGATGTCTAGCCGTTGCTGCTGCGCCGCGATCGTGGCCGAGGGCGGACGGGCCGCGTCCTCGTGCAGCACGCGGTGCATCCGTTCGTGCCGGCCGTTCTGACCCGGCCGGCCAGGATCGATCCGGTCAGGCCAGATGCCCAGAGTCAGCAGCCACACCGAAAGCTGCGTCAGCCCGGCCAGGCCCACAGCGCTGGCAAACGGATTGCCGTTGTCCGACCGCAACGCGCGCGGCATCCCGTGGCGGCAGAACGCGGCGATCAGCTCGGGGCGCACGCAGGCCGCCGTGGTCTGCGGCATCGCCTTGCAGGTGATCACATAGCGGCTGAAGCCGTCGGTCACGGTCAGCGGCTCGCAGCGCACGCCGTCGCCGGTGCGGAACCAACCCTTAAAGTCTATCGCCCAGCTCTGGTTCGGCGCGTCGGGCTCGGTCAGCGCGGGCTTGCTGCCGGCCACAGACGCACGGCGCTGGCAAGGCCGGGTTAGCGCCGCGCGACGCAGCAGGTCACCCACGGTGCTGGCGGCCGGCCAGTCGGTAGCGGGGGAGCCGGCAGCGACGTCGTCCATCGCGAGCCGCGCCAGCAACTTGTGCGGACCCCAACTCGGACGCTCGCGGCGTAGCGCGACCAGGCGCTTCGATACTGCGGGCGCCACGGCATGGTCCGGGTGTGGCGGGCAGAGCTGATGGCGCGTAAGCCGGACGCGCCGTCAGCGTCGTAGCGCTTGAGCCACTTATAGCCGGTCTTGCGGCTGATGCCGTGACGCAGACACACCTGAACAAACGGCGCATCCTTACGAAGACAAGCCGCAATAAAGGTCAAACGTTCGTCCACCGGGCTACTCACGGTCCAGGGCATTGGATCCTCCAGACCCGAACACTGCACTGTCACCCATGTGCCCGGTCTGAAGTATTACCTATCTTCCCGGTCCGTACCCCCCAAACCCCGCTGGGGCCTTGAGGCCCCAGACCCCCATCTGTTTGGCTGCCTTCCACAGACAGGTTTCTAGGCTGACTCGTCTTGGCGGGGCTGGCGCAAAAGCGCCATTGATTCGAGCCTGCGGCGCCGGGCAGCAGGACACTGACCTTTCTTCGCGGGTCAGTCTTAGAAAACCTTCGGTATGATGCGGGAAATCCGGACATAGCCGATCTTGAGCCGCTAGAGCATTTTCCGACTTGGTTGAATCGGAGAAGGGCCGGAAGATGCTCTAGCTCTTTGTTCTAGCGAGCATCTTCATCCGACGGGTGACCCCGATCGCTCGGATGATACTCTAGCCGCCGTGGTCGAGCGCACGGATCGCACCTTCCCATGGCACTGATCCATCAAGCTTCACCCGCCGGTATTCCTCCTGCGGATTATAGGGCGGTGTGGCGGGCAACAGGAAACCAACTTCCAGCCGCCCTACGGCGGCGAGCAGCGCCGCCTCCGCCACGATCGTGTCATGCCTGCTCTGTTCCAGCGATATCTGTGCAGCCCGGAGATCCTGGTCGGCAATCAGAAGATCCAGGGTCGTTCGCAGGCCGTAGCGGTATTCCGCCTGGTATCCCCTGAGCGCCAGAGCGGCAGCTTCAACCTGCGCCTCTCCCGCCTGTATCTGCAGCTTGCCGGACGATAGCTGGGACCAGGAGGTCGTGACCATCTGCAGCGCCTGCCGGGCTGCCTGTTCCAGCCCCGCTTTCGCCGCCTCGTCGCGATCCTTGGCCTGCCTGATCTGCGAATCGATCATGCCGCCGGCGATCAGCGGCTGGGTGACGGTGAGCGTGACGGTGATGTCGCGCTCGTAGGCGTGCGTGTGCAGAGGGGCGGCCGGGCCGATCGCACCGACGACCCCTTCCAGGCCGACCGTGGGAAAAGCGGCAGAGCGTGCCACCCCGACATCGGCCTTCGAGGCATCGGCCAGAAGGGCGCCTTGCGCCACGCCCGGATTGGCTGCGTCCGCCAGACGCAGGGCTTCCTCCAGGCTGGCCGGACAGAAGGCGAAGGTGCCGGGTTGTTCCAGTGTGCCTGGCGGGGTTCCCACTGCGGCACGGAAGCTGGCCCGGCTCGCCGCCAGCTGGGCCTCTGCAGCGGCGCGCGCGGCCACTGCCTGCTGCCGCTGTGCTTCGGCCTGCGCCACGTCCGTGCGCGTGGCCGCAGCTCCGAGCTTGAAGCGCAGGCCGGTCTCCTTTACCTGGCGTGCCAGAACATCGAGATCGGCGCTGCGGATTCCGAGGATACGCTGGTCGCGCAACACGTCCATGTAGGCGACGATGACGGTCTGGAACGTCTGCGCCTCCGTTACGCGCAGCCCTTGCCGGCCGGCCCGCACGCGCGCCTCTGCCCCGCGTACGGCGTTGGAGACCCGCCCGCCGGTGTAGAGGGGTTGCCTTACGTCCAGCGCCGCGTCGTTGTAGTTGGTCTCGATCGTTCCCGCTTGGTACGTCACGATGTCGGCCGGTTCGCGCACGTAATTCGATGTCGCGGTCACGCTCACTGTCGGCCGCCAGCCCGCGCGTGCCTGCACTTCCGTCTCGTCGGTGGCACGCTGGTTTGCCTGCGCGGCGCGCAGCATGGGATTGCCGCGATACGCCGCCGCCAGGGCGTCCCGCAAGGTTTCCGCTGGCGCCGCCCGCCGCGCATCTGTCTGCGCCGCCTGCAGCGTCTGCGCAGGGGCTGCCTGAGATGTTCGCGTCTGTGCCACCTGTGCAAGCTGGGCCGCGGCCATGCCACCAAGCAGCAGCACGGCGCGACGTGTCCTACTCATAGCGCAGCCCTCTCGCCGGCTCGGCGCGCGCCACGAGCCAGGCCTGGCCGAACACCGTGGCGACCGAGATTACCAGCGAACCCAGCCCGACCGCTGCGAAATACAACGGCGACAGACCGATGCGCTGATCGAAGCCCGCGAGGAAGCTGCGCATGGCAAACCAGGCAACCGGCCATGCGATGAGATTGGCGACCAGCACCGGCTGGATGAACTGGAAGATCAGCAGCCACAATATATCGCCGGTCGCAGCGCCCAGCGTCTTGCGTATGCCGATCTCCTTCACCCGTCGTGCCGTGTTGAACGAGGCGAGGCCGTAGAGGCCGAGACAGGCAATGGCCACCGCCAGCGCGGCGCCCGAGGAGAACAGGCGGGCCTGCTGCTGGTCGGGCATGTAGTAGTCCGCCAGCCGCTCATCGACTGTTTTCGCGGCGAACGGCGTGTCCGCGGCGACCTTGCGCCACGCATCCTGCAGCAGCGGCGTGATGTCGGACGGCGATACGCCATCGAAACGTACGGCCGCAACACCGGAATCAACGCCTTGCGGATCATACAGGTAGAGTTGCGGAGCGATCGGGTCACGCGGCGACCTGAAGCGGACGTCGGGCACGACGCCGTCCACCACCAGCGTCGACGTGCCGCCTTCCGCCTTCACATTCAGGACCTGGCCGACAGCGGCCGCCGGCGAGGCGAAGCCCAGGGCCGCCGCGGCACCTGCGTTGATGACGGTGCCGTATGTGCGGCCCTGCACGGGGAAGCCGTGGCTGTCATCCAGCGCGTGCGCATCGTCGAAAACCCGCCCCGCGAGCAGCTTTATGCCATACGTCAGGAAGTAGTTCCGGCCAACCCGTTCATGGACCAGGGTGCGTGTCCCCGCCGTTCCTGGACGGGTGACTTCAGTCTGCCCAAATCCCGAGGCGCCGGGGGCGGACTCGGAGACCGTGGCGGACGCCACGCCGGGCACGCGGCGGAAGGCATCGAGTATGACGTTTTGCCGCGACAACAATTCGCTTGCCGAGAGGCTGTCCACGACGATCAGTCCCCGGCGGATGAAGCCGCGGTCGGCGTCGCGCAGAAACGCCGCCTGCCTGTCGATCACCAGGGTGCAGATGGCGAAGCCGATGGCGCCGGCGAACTGCGCCAGGACAAGCAGGTTGCGCAACCGTGCGCCGAGCCGGCCGCCGGCGGGCGTGCGTGCGGACGCCAGCACCATGGCCGGGTTGAAGGCCGCCAGCAGTAAAGCCGGATAAGCACCGGCCGCGCCTCCCACCACCAGCACGAGCAGCACGAGGGTGACCAGGAGCCACCCGTAATCGATCGCGACCGACCACCCGCCCAGCACATTGAGGAACGGCAATGCCAGTTCCGCCAGGGCACTGCCGATCAGAGCCGCCACCGCGACCAGCGCGATCGCCTCGCCCATGAACTGCAGGAGCAGCATCGTCCGCGATGCGCCCATGACCTTGCGCAGCGCCACTTCGCGCGCCCGCAGGCCGGCGCGGGCGGTCGCGAGATTGATGTAGTTAATCACCGCCAGGGCAAGGCCGAGGACGCCGACCGCGCCCAGGCTGAACACGACGCGCCTGTCGACGCCGGCGGCCCCCAGCCGGACGCCCGCATCGTAGAAATGCACGTCCGTAAGTGCCACCAGGGAGAATTTGACGTAGGCCGAGGCGCCTGCACCGCCGTTGCGGCCCGGTCCGGTATGCCGCCTGACGAAGTCGCCAAGCGTGGCGGAGACCGAAGCTGCGTCGCCCCGGTCATGGAACCGCAGGTAGGTGTAGCCTGCGACTTCGCCCCAGTCCCTGAAGCCGTCAGTGTCCTGCTCGATCGCCGGCGTGAACCCGGTGATCAGCCCGGTGCCCTGCAGCGTCGTGTCGGCGGGCAGATCCTGCACCACCGCCGAGACGGCGAAATTCGCCTTCCTGCCGTTGCGGGCGATGGTGAGCGTCCTGCCGATCGCATCAACCGAGCCGAAATATTTCTGCGCGATGCTCACGCTGACCACGACGGAGCCGGGTGAAGACAGCGCGTGCGCCCGATCGCCGGCCAGCATCTTCAGTTCGATCACACGCAGGTAGTCCGGATCCACGTAGCTCACCGTCTCGGTGCTGATCGTGCGGCCGACCGACACCGGCTCGTCATCTGTCATCACGCGTGTGGCGCCCACGATCTGATGATAGTCGGAGAGCAGGAACGGCAACGCGGCGAAAGTCGACGCAGCGGACTCGAACGGTTCGGCGCCCGGCGGCGAGTAGGTGACGTCCAGCCGGTAGACGCTGCCGGAATCGGCCAACCATCGATCATAATTTGATTCGTAATGAACGATCAGGGTCAGCACGAGAAAGACGGCGACGCCGATCGCCAAGCCGAATACGTTCAGTGCGGCATAGAGCAGGTGCCGCGACAGCGATCTGTAGAGCGTCAGCAGGTAATGCAAAAGCAAGGGCCGGCTCCCCGTCAGATCGCGTTATGGACGGAAATCACCACGCGGCCATCGAGCATGTCGATCCGGCGCCGGGCGACGTCGGCCTGGCTGGGCGAGTGCGTCACCATGACGATCGTCGCACCCTCTGCATTCAGTGCCGACAGAATGGCCATGACCTGGGCGCCATTCTCGGTGTCGAGATTTCCCGTCGGTTCATCGGCGAGGATCAGTTGCGGCTCGCCGACAATGGCGCGCGCGATCGCCGCACGCTGCTGCTGACCGCCGGAGAGCTGGCTCGGGTAATGGCTTGCACGATGGGCAATGCCCACGCGGTCCATCGCGGCCTCCACGCGGGCCCGCCGCGCGGCGCGGCCAACCTTCCGGTAGACCAGGCCCAGCTCGATGTTTTCCTCGATGCTCAAATCATCGATAAGATTGAAGCTCTGGAATACGTAGCCGAGATGATCACGGCGAAATGCCGCCAGGGCGGCCTCAGGCAAGGTCGTCAGATCGGTCGTGTCGAACCTGTAGCTGCCGCTGCTCGGCCGGTCGATCGTGCCCAGGATGTTCAGCAATGTCGATTTGCCGCAGCCGCTCGGGCCCATGATGGCGACAAACTCGCCGCGCGCGATCGTCAGATCGATCGACATGAGGGCTGTCGTCTCGATCTCGTCAGAACGATAGAGGCGATGAACGTTCGATAACGCGATCATGTTTACGTCCTCATCGAACAAGAATATGGGAAAATTTGGAAAATCCGGCGTAGGACGAGGTCACCACGCGCTCGCCTGGCTCCAGACCGGACGTGATCTCCACCTGCTCGGGCGTGCGCCGGCCAGACGCGATGGCCCGCCTGACGGCATTGCGGCCGCCCGCATCGAGCACGAAGACTGAACTGCCGCCGCTCGCCTCAAGCCAGGGGCCGTTCGGAAGCACCAGGACCTTCTGCGTATCGCCGAGGGTGATACGGCAGTCGGCGCTTTCCCCGCGCCGCAAGCCTGGCGGCGGCGCTCCGTCGAATACAAGCTCCGCACGGAACTGCCCGTTTGTCACTTGCGGGCGGACGCGTGCCACATGCAGGGATGCCGCCACGCCGCCGAACTGCGCCGTCGCCTGTTCGCCCGTCTGCACCCTGCCCAGGTAGAATTCGTCGATATCGGCATCCAGTCGGTAGGCGTTCTCGCTATCGATCTGGCCAATCTGGTCACCCTGCTTCAGGCTCTGCCCCGGCTGAAGCGCGAAATTCGTCAGACGACCGGAGACGGGCGCGCGCAGCAGAAGCGCCTGCAGGCTACCCTGAACCACATCGAGGTTGTGGCGAAGGTCACTTGCCGTCTGCTCGATCTCGGCAGCCTGGCGATCTGCCAGCTTCGTGTTGCGCACGCGCGCCTCACGAAGCAGTGTCAACCGGCTGGCGTAATATTGCGCTTCGTCCTGGAAGCTCTTCAGCCCCGCATCGGATTCGAAGCCGTCGTCATGCAGATGGCGGCGAATGTTCACATCGCGGTTGGCCTTGAGGAGATCATATGCCGTCTCGGCGATGCCGTTCTGTTCCGACGTCTGGCTCTGCTGCATCGCAAGCCTCTGCGCGCTTATGCTGCCGAGTTGCGCCGCGACCGCCGCCTCGCGCGAGCTTACATCCAGCTGGAGCTGCGGATTGGAAAGCTCCGCGAGCAGGTCTCCAGACTTGACGGATGCACCGTCCGTCGCCGCAACGCTTTTGACCGTACCGCCCTCCACGGCGCCGACATAGACCGTATGCAGCGGCGCCACCGTTGCACGTACCGGCAGGTAGTCCTGAAAAGCCGTGTTCTCGACGGTGGCCTGCGTGAGCGAACTGGCAGCTACCGCCAGCGTGCCGGCGTCCGGCACGACCCAGAGTGCGATCGACGCCACGCCCACGGCAAGGATCGCCACGGCCGGCCAGCGCCAGCGCCGAAGTCCGGACATGCGGGAACGTGCGACGCGGCGATCCATCGCGGCACCGGGGCCCGGCTGTGACTGCTGCGGCGAAGACGGCGGAGGGACAGTTTCAGGCATGGCGAGCTCTGGTTGAACGCGTAGTGTAACTCCTATGCACCTTCTTGCAACGCGTTGTATTCGCAGGATCTTTTTTCTGGCCTTGCCGGGCTTGTCCGCTTTCGCCTAGAGTGTCCGGATCCGGACATGATCAGAACGTTGTCAACCCCGCCCGTCATTCTGTTCGTGGATGACGATGCCGATGTGCAGCAGGCGGCTGCCCTGCTGCTGCCGCGACAGGGCTTCGTGCTGCGCGCCGCACGCACGCCGGAGGAGGCATGGAGCGTGCTGGCGGCGCAGGCCGTGGATGCAGTGCTGCTGGACCTGAATTTCCAGCGCAATGCCACGACCGGCGCCGAGGGATTGCGGCTACTGGGCGAAATCGTCGCCTACAACGCCGACATCAGCGTGGTAGTGGTGACCGGTTACAGCGGTGTTGCGGTCGCAGTGGCCGCGATGCGCGCCGGCGCGGTCGATTTCGTCATGAAGCCGTGGCGCAATGACCAGCTGGTGGCGACCTTGCACGAGGCGGCCGCGCTCGGCCGCCAGCGGCGGGACGCAAAAGCCGGCACTACGGACGCGGGTGCGGCTTCACCGGACGATCCATTCATCGGTGAATCCCACCAGATGCGACGCGTTCTGGACCGGACTATTTGTGGGCCATGCAAAAGGATGAG
>CAHJWU010000067.1 GCA_903643085.1 Rhodospirillales bacterium | reverse complement strand
TGGCTGGTGGCCACGCTGACCGGCGCAGGCGTGGGCGCCGCCGTCGGCGCCGGCACCGGCGGCCTTGTCGGGTCGCTGGTCAAATCGGGCGAGACCGAGGAAGACGCCAACGTGTATGCCGAGAGCGTCCGCAGGGGTTGCTACCTCGTAACCGCCATGGTGGACGACAAGCGGGTCGGCGAGACGCAACGCATCCTCAGCACCCATGGCGCCAGCGCGGCGCAACAGCGCCAGGCCTACCAGCAAACCGGCTGGACCCGCTTCGACGAGAACGCGCCGCCCTACCAGCCGGCCGAACACGCCCAGGCGTAAACGCCCCGCCTCCGCACCAGCCAACACAGCCAGAAAACACCAAAGCGCCGAAGCGTAGAGGTGACAAAAGTTTTTTGCTTCTTTTTTTCAAGAAAGAAGGCCTTCCTTCCTCCCTGACTCAAAACACCACCCGGGCATCACCCGTAAACACCTCGAACCCGTCCGCCCGAGCCACCCCAACCAGCGTCATCCCCGCCGCCGCCGCCGCGCGCACCGCCAGCGCGGTGGGCGCAGACACCGCGACCACCACCGCAGCACCCATCCGGGCCGCCTTCTGCACCAACTCGATAGAGATCCGGCTCGTCAGCACCACGATACCGTCCTCCGCCGGAACACCCCGCCGCGCCAGCGCTCCGCCCAGTTTATCCAGCGCGTTATGCCGCCCCACATCCTCGCGCAGCGTCAGCAGGCCCTCCCCGCTTTGCCAGAACCCCGCCGCATGCACCGCCCGAGTCGCCTGGTTCAGCACCTGCGCCCCCGCCAGGCTCGCCGCCGCAAGCTGCACCTCGCCGGCCGAGAACCGCCGCCCCGCCGGCACGTCAGGCACCGGCCGGAGCGCCTCTCCCAGGCTCTCCAGCCCGCACATCCCGCACCCGGTGGCCCCCGCCAGCCGACGCCGCCGCACCTCCAGCGCCGCCATGTGCGCGGGCGGTATCCACATGCGCAGCTCCACCCCGCCCTCGGCTTCAACCACGGCAAGATCCGCGATCGCACCAGGCGCCGGCACGATCCCCTCCGAGAGGCTGAACCCAACCGCGAAATCCTCCAGATCCGCGGGCGTCGCCATCATCACCGCATGGGTTACGCGGTTATACGTGATCGCGATCGCGGTCTCTTCCGCCAGCGCCCGGCCGCCGCCGGATGACCCGCCGTGGTGCCAGCCGATGCTCGGGCATACGATGGACGGAGGGATCACCTCGGAGACTTTCCTGAGCTGGCCAACGGCTCTTTTCTGAAAGAACCAAAACCCGTTCTCTCCCCCGCCTGCCTGCGGCGCGTGCTGGTTCTGCAAACGCGAATGCTTGCGGAACCAGGCCGGATCACCGCGCCAAGCGCCGCCATTTTGAACGACGGCCCGGCCTCATATTCCCGCCCCGGCATCCGTGTGTATGCCGCACTCCGTCTTCCCCGTCCCCGCCCAGCGCCCGCTCCTGGGATCCTCCCCCGCCGCCACGGCCCGCGTGCAGGTCGCGCAGCCGATGGAAGGATACCCCGCCAAACTCAACCGATGCCGCGGCAACCCACGCGCCGCCATCTCCGCCGCGACGTCGGCGGCACTCCAGGCCGCCAGCGGGTTGTACTTGACCTTGCCCGCAACCACCTCGCGCACCGGCAACAGGGCCCGGGTCGCCGCCTGGTGCCGCTTGCGCCCGCTGATCCACGCATCGAACGGCGCCAGCGCGCGATCCAGCGGCGTCACCTTGCGCAACGCGCAGCACGCATCCGGATCGTAACGCCAAAGCTCGGCCCCGGGATCGTTGGCCACCAGCTCGGCATCGTCCGGCCCCACGCTGCGCACGTCCATCAGCCCCAGCACGCCCGCCAGCATGTCCCGATACGCCAGCGTTTCGCTGAAATGCTGCCGCGTGTCGACGAACACCACCGGCGTGGCCGGATCAACCTCCGCCACCAGCGCGAGCAGCACCGCCGACTCTGCCCCGAACGAGGAGACCACCGCCACCCGCCCGGCATGCTCGCCAAGCGCCGCGCGAAGGACGGCAAGGCTATCTTCCACATGCGCCGGCGCCTCGGCCACTTGCTCGTCAAACAGGCCGTCGAACGTTATGCAATCCAGCATGGCTACCCCGATGCCGCGAGAGAACGGCAAGATAGCCGCATTATGACCGTATATGGGTCGGTTCAACGCCAAATCATCGTTTAATCCGCTATGCACGCCACGCAATGCGAAGTTAGGCGCTAGGGAACTTCCCCCGCCTGCTCGCCCTGGTTTGACCCTTCTCGCCCGGCCCCCTATCCACCCCGCGACGATGAACACCCAAGACGCACCCACCTGGCGCATGGTCAAGACGTACGGCCACGAGCAGGGCCTGTCCTGCGCTTTCCGCCAATGGCAGGCGCAGCACTCGCACTGCCGTTTCCTGCACGGCTATGCGCTCGCCTTCCGCTTCACCTTCGTCGCCGAAACGCTGGACGACCGCGGCTGGTGCGTCGATTTCGGCGGCCTTAAACCCCTGCGCGCCTGGCTGGCGCACATGTTCGACCACACGCTTCTCGTGGCCGGCGACGACCCGGAGCTCGCCACCTTCACCGCGCTGCAGGCCACCGGCCTCGCCCAGCTCCGAACCGTCGCGGCCGTGGGCTGCGAAGCCTTCGCCGCCCTCGCTTACGGCTGGGCCACCGATTTCCTAACAAGCGAGACCCGGGGCCGCGTCACCGTGGAGCAGGTGGAGGTCAGCGAACACCCTGGCAATGCTGCGACTTTCTCGCTCGGCCAGAGCCGCGCCTGACCGCCTATTGGAACCCGCCCGCAACGTCCGGCGTTTCCGCCACATGGACCAGTCCGCCGCACGCATCGCCCCGCAGCCGCCCCGCAGGCGCCACCGCGTCCTGCGCGTGCTGGGCACCATCTCCGGCGTGCTCCTCCTCGGCGTGGTCGCTCTGATCCTGCTCTGGGACTGGGACTGGTTCATCCCGATCGTGCAGAACCAGGCCTCCGCCGCCATCGGCCGCCGCGTCACCATCTCCCACCTGCACGTCCATCTCGGGCGCAACACCACGGTCGCCGCGGACAATTTCGTCGTCGCCAACCCGGACGGCTTTGTCAGCACCTATCCGCTGGCCCGTATCGGCCGCCTGACCATCGTCGCCAGCGTGATGGACTACATCAGCCACCGCACCATCGTGCTGCCCAGCATCGCGCTGGACCACCCCGACATTCGCGCCATCGCCCTGCCGGACGGCAGCAACAACTTCACCCTGAAGCTGGCGCCGGCCAAACCGGGCGCCAAGCCGTCCCCGCCACCGCAGCTCGGTGACCTGCAGATCACCGACGGCCGCGCCTACGTCGTCGATCCCAGGTTCAAGACCAACTTCGCCGCCGGCATCGCCACCCGCCCGGCCTCCGGCACCGAGCCCTCCGCCATCGTGGTGAATGCGAAAGGCACCTACGCCGCCCAGCCCGTCACCGCGGACTTCATCGGCGGCGCCCTGCTCAGCCTGCGGGACGCCCGGCACCCCTATCCGATCGACCTGCACGTCGCCAACGGCCCCACCAAGGCCGCGCTCGTGGGAACCGTCGAGAACCCGCTGAACTTCGCCGGCGCCAGGCTGAAGCTCAGCTTCTCCGGCCCTGACATGTCCCAGCTCTATCCGCTGACCGGCATACCCATCCCGCAGACCCCGCCCTTCTCGATCGCCGGCAACCTGGACTACGCCCCCCCGCGCATACGCTTCACCAACTTCGAAGGCCGTGTCGGCGCGTCAGACCTCGGCGGCAACATCAGCGGCGAGCGCCGCGCCGGCACCCGCCCCGACGTGATCATGGACCTTGTCAGCAAACGCGTGGACCTTGCCGACCTGGGCGGCTTCATCGGCACCCCTGCCGGCAAGCTCAACCAGACCGGCGGCGAGACCGCGCAGCAGAAGCAGCAGGCCGCCGCCGCCAAGACCAGCAAGAAGCTGTTCCCGGACACCAAAATTAACCTGCCGAAAATCCGCGCGGCCGACATCCACCTGAAATACACCGCCGACCACATCGAAAATAAATTCACTCCGTTCGACAAGCTCCACGTCACGATGGACATCGTCGACGGCAGGATCGCGCTCCATCCGCTCGATTTCGTCGTCGGCAATGGCGACATCGCCAGCGTCATCGAGCTGACCCCGGATCCCAACGATCTGGTCCATGCCAATGCGGACGTGCGCTTCCGTCACATCGAACTCGCCCGCCTCATGCAAGCCACCCACGCCTTCCAGGGCAACGGCATCATCGGCGGGCAGGCCCGCATCGACGCCAACGGCAACTCCCTGGCCAGCATGATGGGCCAGGGTAACGGCGAACTGAAGCTCCTGCTCACCAGCGCCGGCGACGTCTCCGCTCTGCTGGTCGACATCGCCGGCCTGGAGTTCGGCAACGCCCTGCTCTCCGCCCTGGGCGTGCCGAACCGCGCCAAGATCGACTGCGCCGACCTCGACCTGCCGATGCGGCAGGGCATCGTGGACGTCAAAGAGATGCTGCTCGACACCGAGGAGGCCCGCGTGACCGGCCGCGGGACGCTGGACCTGCGCGACCAGACGATGGACATGTCCCTGACCACCCGGTCCAAGCACTTCTCGATCGGCTCGCTTCCCGGACCGATCAACCTCACCGGCGCCATCACCAGCCCGTCCATACGGCCCGGCGCCGAAGTGGCGGTGCGCGCCGGCGCCGCGGTCGGCCTGGGCATCGTGCTCACGCCACTGGGCGCCTTGCTGCCCACGGTGCAGTTCGGGGTCGGCAAAGACGATGCCTGCCCGAAGGCGGAGGCAACGGAGAAGCAGCCGCTGCACGCCCCGCCGGCCAGCAAGCGGCATGCGCATAAGTGAGCAAGACCTTCTTTCCTGAAGAACGGGCAAAAATTTTGCTGCCCCGTCTGCATCGCGCCGCGCCCGAGTTCCGCCAGGGCGCGACCGGCGGAACCTGGGCGGGCTTCGGTGCGGTCGGAACATAGAAGCCTTTCTTCCGGAAAGCGCTTCCGCCTCCGGCATTTGGCTTCCCCCGCCTTTTCTGGGACAAGCCGCCGCAATGCCCTCGCTCTCCATCCCCCTGCAATCCGCTTCCAACCTGCGAGACCTCGGCGGCTGGCCCACCCAGGCCGGCCGCCACGTACGCACCGGCCTGGTCTTCCGCGCCCCCGCCCTCGCCCGCCTCTCCCCCGAGGACGAAACCGCTATCGCCGCCCTCGGCCTGCGCACCGTCTGTGACCTGCGCGGCGTGCAGGAAGCCCTGCACACACCCGTCACCCTGGCCGGCGCCACCCGCCTCCCGCTGCCGATAGAGCCCTCCGTCGGCGCCAGCCTGCGCGACATCCTGCGCACCGGCCAGGACAGCGGCCACACCACCCCGGAAGACATGCTGGAGCTGCTGCGCGACGCCTACCGCGCCTACGCCCTGCAAAGCTTCCCGCAGTACCGCGCCCTCTTCGCCGCCCTCCTCGCGCCCGGCGCCACCCCGCTCCTGCTGCACTGCTCCGCCGGCAAGGACCGCACCGGTTTCGGCGCCGCCCTGCTCCTCAGCGCGCTCGGCGTCGCCTGGGACCACGTGATGGAGGACTACCTCGCCACCAACACCCTCTGGCGACGCGAACTCGCCAGCAATTTCGACCTCCCACCAGCGGTGAAGGACGTCCTTCTCAGCGCGCACGAAACGCTGCTGGCGGCGGCCTTCGATGCCCTGCGGGATGAATACGGCTCGCTCGACGCCTACCTGGAGCAGGCGATCGGGCTGGATGCCGCCGGACGGGCGAAACTGGTTGAGCGTTTCACGGCGTGACGGTAGGCCCGGCAAGCAGTTCTTTCCCGCAAAGGACCAAAAACCGTCTGCTATCCGTCGGCTGCCAGTCCGGCCGGCAGCCCGCGGTCGGGTAGATGGACCTCTCCGTCGCCCACATGCTGGCCGTTGCCGGCCACAGCGTGCTCCTCCAGGGAGCGGCCATCGTGATCGGCACGTTCATCCTGGAGGACGCCGCGACCGCCGCCGCCGCCCTCGCCGTGCAAAGCAGCGGCCTCTCCATCCCCGTCGCCCTGACCTCCCTCTACATCGGCATCGTGCTCGGTGACATCGGCCTCTACGGCCTCGGCCGCCTCGCCGCGCACGTGCCCTGGGCCGCCCGCCTCATCCCCGCCCAGCGCCAGGACCGCGGCCGCGCCTGGCTGGAACGCCACGTCTTCAAGGTCGTCTTCATCAGCCGTTTCCTGCCGGGCGTACGCCTGCCCACCTACACAGCCTGTGGCTTTCTGGGCGCAAACTTCCGCAAATTCGTCGCCGCCGCCGTGGGTGCCACCCTCATCTGGACTTCCGCATTGTTCGCCGTGTCGCTACGGGTGGGCAAGCTCCTCGTCGAGCACCTCGGCGAGTGGCGCTGGGCCGGCTTCGCAGCCTTCATCGTCGTCATCATCCTGGCCGGCCGCCTCGCGGTGCGTGCGCAGGTAAAGGGATAAGAACTTGGACGCGTCCGCCTCGCGTATCGACCAGGACGCGCTGCAGGCAGCTTTTGCCGAGCCCATGCCCCGCCGGCGCGACGTCTCGCCCTTCGAGTTCCTGCCACAGTGGATCACCTATCTTCCGGTGATCGCCCAGTGGCTCGCGCTCGGCGCCTGGCACCGGGACCTCAGCCTGCCCACCGCCGCCAACCCCGCCATAACCACCGGCGGCCTGTGCGGCGAAAGCAAGACCGCCATACTGGACATGGTCAGCGGGCAAGCCCGCGACACCATCGCTCCCTACACCACCGTGACCACCGGGCAGGACGACCTGGCCCGCGCCACCGCCGCCCTGGCCGCGGCCGGACTGGCCCTCCCCATCGTGTTGAAACCGGACATCGGCCTGAACGGCGCCGGCATCCGCCTCATCGAGGACGAAGCCTCACTGGCCACCGCACTCGCCGCCTTCCCCCGCGACGTTAAGCTCGTCCTGCAATACCTGATCCCGTACGAGGGCGAAGCCGGCATCTTCTACATCCGCCGGCCGCAGGATCACGCCGGCCACATCAGCTCGCTTACCCTGAAACACGCCCCGACCGTCACCGGGGACGGCGCCTCCACCCTGCGCCAGCTCGTCGAAACGGACCCGCGCCACGGCAAGCTGCAACGCCTTTATCTCACCCGCCTGGCCGCCCAGCTCGACACCGTACCCGCCCGCGGCGCGCGCGTCCGCCTGGTGTTCGCGGGAAACCACTGCCGCGGCTCGATCTTCCGCAACGGCGCCGCCGACATCACGCCCGCTCTGGCCAGGCGTATAGACGAGATCGCCCGCGCCATGCCGGATTTCCATTTCGGCCGCATAGACGTGCGCTACCAGAGCCTGCACGCGCTGCGCGAAGGTACCGGCTTCAAAATCATCGAAATCAACGGCGTGGGCTCCGAGGCCACGCATATCTGGGACCCAGACACCACGCTGCGCGAGATCTACTCCGTGCAGCTGCGCCATTACGGCACGGCGTGGGCGATCGCCGCCGAGTTGCGCCGGCGTGGCGCGAAAAGCAGCGGGCTGTGGCCGATGTTTCGCGACTGGCAGAACCAGCTGCGGCTGATGGCGTCCTACCCGCTCAACGATTGAAGGCCGGGCAGGCCGGCTTTCTTGAATACAGCAGGCCTTCCTTCCTTTCCCGGCCGCGGCGTGGTTCACCTACGAACAGTCGGGCGGCCCGAATCGTCCCGCCCACAGCCGGAACCGCCGAATGACCTACCTGCACGCTCTGCTCATCGCCGTCCTGCAGGGAGCCACCGAACTGTTCCCGGTAAGCTCGCTCGGCCACGCCGTGATCGTGCCCGCCCTCCTGGGCTGGCATCTTGACCAGCACGCCCCCGTCTTCCTGCCCTTCCTCGTGCTGCTTCACGTCGGCACCGCCGCCGCCCTGCTCGGCTATTTCTGGCGCGACTGGTGGGCGCTGGCCACCGGCGTGCTAGGCCTCTCCGGTCCGGACCGCGGACGCGAAAGCCGCCACATCCTCGCCCTCCTGGTCCTGGCCACCATACCCGCGGTGATCGTCGGCGGCCTGCTGGAACACCAGGTCCGCCGCCTGTTCGAAGCGCCGATCACCGCCTGCTACTTCCTGGCCGCCAACGGCCTGCTACTGATCGCCGGCGAACACCTGCGACGCCGCGCCGCCTCCAGCGCCCCCGTCCGCCCGCTGGCCACGCTCACCGTCATCGACGCCCTGGTCATCGGCCTGTGGCAATGCCTGGCCCTGTTGCCTGGCCTGTCACGCTCCGGCGCCACCATCACCGGCGGCCTGATGCGCGGCATCGACCACGAGGCCTCCGCGCATTTCTCCTTTCTCATAGCACTCCCCGTCATCCTCGGCGCCACCGCCCTCGAGGTGCCGAAGCTGCTGCACGCCGACGTGCCCGCCGGCACCTTCCAGATCGCCACCGTGGCGGCGGTCGTGGCCGGCCTGGTGGCGCTCGCCAGCACCGCGTTCCTGATGCGCTACTTCCGCAACAACAGCCGCTGGGCGATGGATCCGTTCGGGTATTACTGCATCGTTGCCGCCCTGGTCAGCGGCGGGGTGATTTATGCGGCGTGAAGGCAAGGCCGTCTTTTTTGCAAAAAAGAAGCAAAGAACTTTTGCTCCCTCGCCTGCACAATCCGCATCGCTTCTGCCAGGACGAATGCTTGCGGAAGCAGCCGCAGTCCCGATGCAGGCGACAGGAGCAAGAGTTTTTTGCTTCCTTGCAAAAAAGACGGCCTTGCCTTTACTCGCCTGCCTGACCCTGGCCGCCGCCCCGCTCCCCCACGCCGCCCAGCCGCTCTCCCGCGCAGACCTGCCCTGGTGGCAGGCGCGCTTCTCCGCCAAGCAGGCCGAACTCCACGCCCGCCCGCCCGCGCTTGTCTGGTTCGGCGACAGCATCACGCAGGATTTCGAGCAATCCGGCCCCCAGCCCTGGCGAAACTTTAAACCGATCTGGGACCGCTTCTACGCGCCGCGAAACGCCGTAAACCTCGGCTTCAAGGGCGACGCCACCTCCCACCTGCTCTGGCGCATCGAGCACGGCGAGACCGACGGCATCCATCCCCGCCTCGCCATCATCCTCATCGGCGCAAACAATTTCGGCCACCTGCACTGGCCCGCCCAGCCTACCCTGCTCGGCATCGAAACCATAATCGCCACCCTGCACCAGCGCCTCCCCGCCACCCGCCTCCTCCTGCTCGGCGTCCTGCCCAGCATCCGCAACCCTTGGGTGGACGAACAGACACGCGCGGTGAACGCTGCCCTGGCGACCCGTTACGCAGACGGCCGGGACGTCACCTTCCGTGACCTCAGCGCGCTGTTCCTGGCTGACGGCCACATCATCCCCGGCGCCTTCCTGGACCCGCGCCTCACCCCACCCGACCCGCCTTTGCATCCGTCGGCAGAAACGCAAAGGCGGATCGCGGAAGCGATCGAGCCGGACGTGGCGCGATTGATGAAGTGAAGAAACCGGCCTCTCGTTCAGATTGCCGCGAACGCTTTCACCACGCCGCCCGGCGGCTCGGGCCCGCGTCAGAAGCGGCAGACAAAAGCAAGCAGTCCTTTTTTGAAAAAAAGGACCAAAAAACTTTTGCTCCTCCGCATCTGTGACATCCGGGCTCTTCCGACCAACCCGAGGCAGCGCAGCCTGCGCAAGGATCAAAAGTTTTTTGCTTCTTTTTTGCAAAAAAGAAGGCCTTTCTTGCTTGCCCAACAGTCAAGCTTTGATCCCTGTCACTTGCCCGGTCGCAACAGTCCCGCCTCCGGCGCCAAAACCCTCAACCCAGGCTCGCCAGAAAACCCCAGCGCCTGCTCGAACGCATACCCGAACGCCAGCATACGCCCGTCCGACCAGGCCGGCCCCACAAACGACAACCCGACAGGCAGCCCGCTCACCAGACCCATCGGCACGCTCAGATGCGGGTACCCCGCCACTGCCGGCAACGTGCTCGTCTGGCCGCTCGAATGATCGCCATCGACCACGTCCACCACCCAGGCCGGCCCGGCCGTGGGCGCCACCAGCGCATCCAAGCTCCCGTCCGCCAGCATCCTGTCGATCCCGTCCACCCCCGCCATGCGCAGGGATTTCGCCCGCGCCGCAAGGTAAGCCGGATCGTCCAGCCCCTTGGTCGCTTCCGCCTTTTCGAACAGTTCCTGCCCGAACAGGCCGAGTTCCCGATCCGCGTGCGCCGTGTTAAACGCGATCAGATCCGCCAGGCTGCGCGACGCGACCCCGGCCGGCGCACCAGCCAGGTACACGGCCAGATCCGCCTTCAGATCCGTCAGCAGCACCAGCTGCTCCGCCTCGCCGATCGCATCCGCCGCGCCCGGCCCTCCAGGCATCGCCGCGATCTCGACCAGCGTGGCTCCCGCGCGGCGCAACACCTCCAGCGCATGCGCAAACACCGCATCCGTCTCCGGATGGAACCCCGCCTCGAACCGCATCACCCCGATACGCTTGCCAGCCAGCGCGTCCGCGCGCAGCCCCGCCGCGTAGTCCGCCTTATGGGCGTCCGCCGCCGCGGTGGCCGGATCGGCCGGATCGCTCCCCGCGATCGCGCCCAGGACCAGCGCCACATCGCGCACCGTCGGCGCCATCGGCCCCGCCGTATCCTGGCTATGCGACAGCGGCACGATGAAATGCCGGGAAACCAACCCAAGAGTCGGCTTCAACCCCACCACCCCGTTCACCGAAGCCGGACACGTCACCGACCCATCCGTCTCCGTCCCGATCGCGGCGGCCGCCAGCCCCGCCGCCACCGCCGCCCCGCTCCCCGAACTCGACCCGCAGGCCGACCGGTCCAGCGACCACGGATTGCGTGTCAACCCGCCCACCCCGCTCCACCCGCTCACCGAACGCGACCCCCGCATGTTCGCCCACTCGCTCAAATTCGTCTTGCCCAGTATCACCGCGCCCGCCGCCCGCAGCCGCGCCACCAACGGCGCATCGCGCCCCGTCACGTTCGCCAGCAGCGCCTGCGATCCAGCCGTGGTCGGCAGCGCCTCCTCACTCTCGATGTTGTCCTTCAGCAGGACCGGCAGCCCGTGCAGCGGCCCACGTGCCCCGTGCGCACGCCGCTCCGCATCCAGCGCGCGCGCATCCGCCAGCGTATGCGGGTTCACCGCCAGCACCGCCTGCAGCATCGGCCCCGCGTGGTCCACCGCCGCGATCCTGTCCAGGTAGCGCTGCACCAGCTGCTCAGACGTCACCTTGCCTGACTGGAGATCCTCCTGGGGCGTGTTCATCGCGCAGAGCAGGAGAAGGGCGGGAAGGAGACGGCGCATGAATGTCCCTGCGAAAATGAGAAGAAAGACAGGCCCTCTTTTTCGAAGAGAAGCAAACTTCCGCCGCCTGCTGGCACCTGCGCGCGTTCCGGTTCCGCCAACGCGCGCGCTGGCCGTGCCGACAGCACTGAAAGTCCCGTCAGGAAAGGACCGCCTTGCGTCCTACCCGACATCGACGAGCGCCTCCCTGAAATAGCGCACTGCGTTCGAACCGCCCGACTCCGCAGCGAACGCCCGCGCGTTCTCCCTTATTTGCCGCCCGAACCGCGCCTTTATCTCCGCCTCGCATTCCGCCACCCCCGGCAGCGCCAGCAACCGCGCCAGCACCGCCGCCTGCCCGCGGGCGCACTCCGCGATACGCGCGTCGGCCACGAGATGTTCCGGGCGTGACATGGCCAGGAAGCCGGACGCGATCTCCTCAAGCGGGCGCCTCACGTTCGCATCCCCTGACGCCAGGTCGCCACGCCCGCGCGACCATTTCCATAGCGCCTCCTCAGCCGAGCGCAGCATGTAGTGGTTCACCCAGGCCTGCTCCGCAGAGGGCGCGCCGGAGATCGCAGGAATACGCCCGTCCACATACGCATGATGATGCACGCTACCGTCCGCGCCGCGGAACGCGAACGGCGCCTCCAGCACGGCGGTCGGAAAATGCGGCTGCGAGTACCAGAATTTGCGCGGCCGTATCAACGATTTCACCAGGCCGTTCACCTGGTGCTGCCGCCTCGTGAACCGCTGCAACGTGGAGGCGTCCGACCAGCGGTCGTCGGGCGAGGCCGCGAACATCGCCCAGCAGAGCGCGATCGCGTCCACGCGCTGGGTCTCCTGCACCGCCAGGAAATCCGCCACGCCGCGAAAGACGTTTGTGTCGAAAGCAAGATACTCGTCGAGGTCGAGCAGCGCCGCCCAACGGTAATCGAGCACGTCCGGCAGCATGGTCAGCGCGTGCGTGTAGCCCTTCAGCTGCGGTCCCATCGCACCGCTCCGCGCGTTGCGCACCAGAGTGATCACGCCCTGCTCCGCCAGCAGACGCAGCAGCTCGTCCGAGCCGTCCGCATTCTCGTTGCTATACAGGAACACGTGCTCGAACCCGACCGAGAGGTGGTACGACAGCCAGTCGAGCAGGTACGGCCCCTCGTTGCGCGCGGACGCCACGATGCACGCCACACGCCGCGGCAGGATCTGCCGCCGCGCCAGCGCGTGCAGCGCCAGCCCGGCCGGCACCACGCCCTCCCCGGACGCCGGCA
>CAHJWU010000066.1 GCA_903643085.1 Rhodospirillales bacterium | reverse complement strand
CGGTTCATCCAGGCCATGACGTTCTCGCGGGTGTTGACCCCGGGTGCATCGGTATCGCCCACCCGGCCACCGCCGGCGTGCCGTGATTCGCCGAGAAGCGCTGGCCCGGATTGGCCGCGGCAAGCTGCGTGTGCCGCGACTGCTCGGCGGTCGGCGCCACGTGCTGCTCGCGCTGGAAGGCGGCCTCCTGCGCCGACGCACGGGCGCTGACGCCGCCAGGGCCGTTGAAGCTCGTGTGGCTGATGTTGATGTTGTTGATGACGGTGTTGTTCACATACGTGTTGTGTACGCCGCCGAAGAAGCGGCCGCCGCCGCCGAACGCCGCGGTGTTGTAGAAGAAGCCGCCGCCGCGCCACTCGCCGCCGCCGAACCCTATGCCGCCATAGCCGAAACCATAGTTGATCCCGCCATAGAAACCGACATGCGGGCCCCAATAGCCCGCGTTAAAGGCGTAAACGCCGCCGGTATAGCCCCAGTAGCCGGGAGTCCAAAGCAGGCCCACCCTCGGCGGCTGCACCCACACGCCGGGGACGAAGTAGTAGCCGGCCTCGCCGTAATTCCAGTAGCCGGGCGTGAAGATGTAGCCCGGACCAGGCAGCGGCGGCGGCTCGTACACGGGCAGCGCCGGCGGCGCGATGGTGATGTTGAGGCCAATCTGTGCGCTGGCTTGCGTCGGCGCCAGCGTCAGCGGCGCGACGACCATGGACAGCGCCAGGGCCGGTGCGAGGACAGCAGTCCAGGCTGATGTTCTGAGTACAGTGCGAAACGCGCGCATGGTCGTATCCTTGTCGATATCACCCGAGATTGGTGCGGGGTTTGTCTCGTTACAATGCGACCTCAGCGAACGAAATGTGTCCGAATGCCGCCATCGTATCAGCGCGTTACGCATCGCAGCACGCGCCGCTTAGTGCGCCAATGGCAACAAAGTTGCGACCTGCGCCGTAAGCCGATATCACGATCCCGTGATCTGCCGGCTTCGGCGCAGCCTCGCCGAAAGCCTCGCGGCGAAAGCCAGCAGCTCTGCCCGTTCCGCATCCCGCAGGTAGCCGATCCAGGAGACCGCCAGGAAAGCCGCAAACAGCAGGCAATCCACCGCCAGGCAGGCAAACCTGCCATCTTGTGCGACATGCGCCCGGCTCCACAGGCAGGCGCCGGACAGAAGCAGGATGAACGCCAGCGGCCACGGGTGCATGGAGACGCGGTGCTGCCGCCAGGCGCCGGCCCAGCACACCGCACAGTAAGCCGCCCACGTGCCGAAGGTGGCCCAGGCCGCGCCCCAGATGCCGTAGGCCGGGATCAGCGCCGCGTTCAATGCGAGGTTGAGGACGGCGCTGGCCGCGGCGATCCGCCCGACATTGGCCGACCCCGCGCCGATCAACAGCATGGAGTTGAAAAAGTCGCCGACCTCGCGGATGAAATATGCGAACACCAGAAGCGGCAGCAACAGCGCCGGCGGGTCGTAGCTTGCCGGCACCATCAGGACGAGCACGTCGCGCCCGAACAGCGAGATGCCAATGGCGCCCGCGCCAAGCACCAGGACGAGCCAGCGCCCGACCTGCACAAAGCGGTCCTGCCAGCCACTGCCGGAGGCCAGGCTGTAGAACGACACGCCCCAGACTTTGTTGAAGCTGTCGCCGAGTATCGTACTGATCAGGAAAGCAAAATTGTAGGCCAGCGCGTAGACACCGACTTCAGCCCGGCTGACCTGGGCCAGGAACAGCCGGTCGGAGAAATGTATGCCGAAATAGCAGGCGCCCGAGACGATGAGCGGGCCACCGAAACGCACAAGTGCACGGGCGAGATCGGACCGCCAGGCGATACCCACGCCGCGTATCGTGCGCACGCCGAGGAAGATGGACCCGCAGGACGCTGTGACGAGCTTGCTTAGCACGAACCCCTCCACGCCGAGCCGCGCCACGCCGATCAGCAGGATGTTCAGCAGGAGCGAGACCGCCAGCCCGACGGTGGTGTAGACAAGATAAAAGCGCACGCGGTTCTGCATGCGTTCATAGATCAGCACAATCTCGATGATGCTGCTGAAGAACATCGCCGCGAAAGCCAGCCGGAGCACGCCCACTTTCGCGCTGAGATTGATGGCCGACGCGATCGGGCCGGCCGCCGCGATGGCCAGCAGGGCAACCAGCCCCGAGAGAACGGCCGTGCATATCAGCGTGGTGGACATGGTGGCGCGCCGGGCGGCCGCGTCCGGGTGGTCATTGGCGATGCGGGTGAGCGACAGGCCGAAACTCTGCAGGCCGAAGCTGATGCTGACCAGCGTGATGGCGAGCTCGATGAGGTTCGCAGCGCCGTATTCCTCCGTCGAGAGGTAGCGCGCGTAGAACGGGATCATGACGAAACCGACCGCCTTGGCGGCCAGGTTGCCGGCGAGATACAGCGACGAATTGCGTAACAGGTTCTGCGAAGCCGGCGGTTCGGCATCCGCAATGACGGCGGCGTCCCTGTCTGTAGCCATCCCGCCCATCCCCACGCAGCGGCGCTGCTCCTGCAATAGCTTAGGTGATGCCACAGCCTGACCGTTTACGCAAAGAAAGCCAGCGATCCTGTCTGGACAAACAAGTTCGGCCCGCGCCGGCCGCATGCCGCGAAGACGCAGGTCCCAACGTTGCGCGACAGCACAGATGAAGCTTTTGCTTCTTTCTCTCGAAGAAGACCTTCCCGCTCGAGCTTGCGTCTGCAATGGTCGGTCCGGGGACCGGCTGACACAAGCATCTCAGGACGGGCGGAGCTGCAGAGAGGATTTCCAGCCGAAACATGTTCCTTTCTATTTTAAAAGCCTCGCCCGCCTTGCCGAGCTGCAACCACCCGCAAACGATGCAACACACACCCCTGGCTAAACCCCGCCTGCTCACCGTTCTGACCGGCGGCGGCTTTACCTTCGAGACGTCCGTGCTGCTGCAAGACCTGGCCGCCGATTTCGAGCTGGTGTTCCTGCGCACCGAATGGGGCGGCGTCCCCGGCCAGGACGGGCTGCCGCCAGGCCGCGCCTATGAGGTGCCGTCGTTCGCCTCCGTCACCCGGCCGTCGCGCCGGCAGAGCGCGCGCGCATTTGCGCAGACGTTCCGGCGCACGCTGCATGTCCTCAGAGCGGAGCGGATCGGCCTGGTCGCCGTGGTCGGCTGCAGCCATTCGGTGCCGGTGCTTCTGGCCGCGCGGCTCTTTCGCGTGCGCAGCGTGTTCGTCGAGAGCATCACGCGTTTCGACCGGCTGTCCAACACCGGCCGCCTGGTCCTGCGGTTCCGGCTGGCGTCGCGCTGCGTGGTACAATGGCCGGCGCTGCACGCGGCCAATCCTGGCACCGAGTTGGGTACGATCCTGTGATCCTGGTGACGGCTGGCACCACGATGCCGTTCGACGAGCTGCTGGAGCAGGTGGACACGCTGGCTGCACAGGGTCTGTTCGGTGACGAGGCGCTCGAGATACAGTCCGGCCAGTCCGCGTACCGCATGAAGCACGGCAACCAGTTCCGGGCGCGCGCCTCTCTGGCGCAGACGATCGCGGATGCCTCGATGGTCATCACGCATGGCGGCGCCACCGTCATTCAGCTGCTGCTGGCCCGCAAGCCGTTCGTGGCCGTGCCAAACCCGCGCGGCGCTGGTGACCACCAGAGGAGCTTCCTCAGTGGCCTGGCCGAGGTCGCAGACATCTCGTGGAGCACGGAGATTTCCGATGTCGGCCCTCTCTTCACCGAACGCCGGACCCTGGGCGCTGCCGCCCTGCGAGCGAAATGGCCGCGAGCGGCGGATATCGTTCGCAACGAGAAAGCGTCTTTCTGACACGAGCCAAACCACGTGGCTCCTGCGCCTGCAATGGTCAGCCGTCTTCCCCGGCAGTTCCACAGAGGCCTCACGAAGCAGAAGATCATCATGAGAGGCCAGGGCGAAACGAGCCTGCCAGGCCAGGCACCTTGTAGAGACGTGCGTTCACGAGCGAGTGGCGACCGACACCGCGCCCGATCATCTCCGCCACAGCTTCAGCATCGGTTTCTCGACCCACCAGGATGTAAGCACCCCGCCCGTCACGGCGGAGCCGGTCAGGACAAGGAACAGGGCGACCGATGGGACACGGTGCTCAAGCCCGCTTTGTCTGACCAGCTGCCAGACCATGCCGATGAAGACGAACTGGAACAGATAAATGGCGTAGGACGCGCTGCCAGCCGTCAGCGCCCAGCGCGGCACCACGCTGGTGCCGGCCTGGTCCATCGATGCCAGCCCGAATATGACTGCCGACCCGGAAACGGTATACAGGAGCCGGGCTGCCAGACCGGACTCGCCCGTCCCTCGCGCGGCGATCAGCAGCGCGACGGCGAACGCAGCCACGCCCACGCCGACGACGCTGCCGGGATACTTCGTCTGACCCGCGTGAAGGAGCTGAGCAGTTGCCATGCCCACGAAGAATTCCAGGCCGTAGATCGCAGTGACTTGCGGCGGCAGCACGTCCCAGGCCGCGCCACACGCGCTGCAGACGATGCAGGCGAACCAGGCTGACAGCACGAGCAGACCGGCCAGGCGGTTCAGGATGAGCAGCGCGAAAGCCGCGTAAAACAGCATCTCGAACTGCAAGGTCCAGGCGACCCCGAGAAGCGGTTCCTGGTGCGATGGCAGCAGGAACGCGGAGAACACCAGCCGCCCGGCTCCGGGCACGCCGCCTGAACCCGCGGCGCTCATGCAGACGGTGAGAGCCAGCGCCACCCAGTAGAGCGGCAGGACCCGGGTGAAGCGCCGGCTCAGATAGTTGGTCAGGCGCCCGGGACGACCGACATCCTTCCGGTGCACGTGCAGGATTATAAACCCGCTGAGCACAAAGAACATGTCAACGCCGGCCTGCCCCGGCCCGAACAGGGCAGCCAGTGCCGGGGCTCCGAACGCCTTATTGAGGTGGCGGGACACGTGATAGGCGACGACCGCAACGGCCGCCAGTCCACGCAGCGCCTCGATGCCGGAGAGCCGTTTTGGTGCCGCAGCCGTCGTCGGGGTGGGCGCGTTCACTCCTGTCAGCACAGGCAGAAGGTGTTGCCCGGACAGCGGCGACGCGGCGCAAGGCTCGACTGCCCTAGACAAGCGCGCGATACTTCTCACCCGCGATTGTCGCCGATCCGCCTGGTGCGTCCCCCTCTGGCGCGTTCCCCGTCCCGATCAGCCCTGGCCGTTTCGCTGCGAGCGTCCGCAACACGCCACGCCGACAGCGTGAAAAAACAGCCACAAACATGTAGACCAGTTCGTCATACCCCAAGCTCAGGCTGGCTGATTGGTGACAGAAGCACGATTTCGCAAGCGCAACCAGATCAGGACGAAGGTCAGCGCTTCCACGGCCCGTCCACCCCACAGCCCCGCGGTGGCGTCTAATGGTTGAGCACGTGCAAGTGAAGCGGTTCTTTTTCAGATCGGCGCGCGCCGGCTCGCCCGGCTCGTCAGCCGAAATGCGTCACCCCCACCAGCTCCACCTGCGCGCCGCCGGCAAAGCTCAGCCAGTCGGACCCGCCGGAGACGGTCTGCGCCACGATCGCCGGAAACGCCTGGCCGGGTGTGACCAGGCTGTCCTGGGCGGACCAGTTGGCGATGACCAGCGTGCCGGCGCCAACTTGCGGGACCACGAACACGTCCGACGCGCCGCCCTGCACGCTCAGCACGCCGGCGCCCAGGCTGACCGTATCGGCATCGCCGAGCATGACCAGCGCCTGGCCGCTGCCGCCGGCGAAGCTGTCATGCCCGGCGCCGCCGAACAGGGTGACGTTGCCGGAGCCGGCAGTGACGGTGTCGCCGGCGCCGACCGCGGCGGACAGGCCGGCATAGCTGCCGGAGGCGGCCGTGATGGTGGCCGCCCCGCCGATGACGGACAGGCAGGCCAGCCCGCCTGGCAGGCTCTCGCTGACATAGGCCGAGCCGCCCGCCAGCTTGTTCACGCCCACATCGTCCAGCCCGGCGGACGCGACAGTGACGCTGGCCGCCGAGCCCACCGTCACCGCGGCGGCACCGGCGCTGGCCAGGCTGTCGGCGCCGTCCAGCACGTAGCTGTCGAACCCGGCGGATGCGGTGAGGCTGGCCGCGCCTGTGACGGTGACCTGGTTGTAGGCCCCGGCCAGGCTGATCTGGTCGGTGCCCTGGCTGAGCAGCAAGCTCTTGCCCGCCAGGCTGACGCTGTCAGTGGCGGTCTGCGCCGTAGTTACGGTGTCGTATTCGCCGGAGAGGGTTGCGGCCAGGCCACCGGCGCCGCCGGTGACCTCGTTGCCGCCCACCTGATCGGTGACCGTCAGCAGGCCCGTGCCGCCCTGCACCTGGTTGTTGCCGCCCAGCACGGCAATCCCGGCCGCCCCCGCCTCGGAGATCTGGTTGGCGTAGCCCGCCACGGTCACTCGGTCCACGCCGGCACCGGTCAGCGTGTCCCAGCGCGAGAGGGTGACCTGGTTGGAGGAGCCTGCCTCGGTGCCCACCACATCTGTGTCGGCCGCCGCCAGGGACAAGCCGCCTGCGCCGCCGGAGATGCTGTTGTTGCCGGCCAGGTCCTCTACACTCAGCAGGGCCGCGCCGCCGGTGAGCACGTGGCCGCCGGCGGCGAGCAGTATCGTGCCGTTGCCCGAGGTGGAAGGCGGGGCGGCTGGCGCGCCGGATACCGGCGCCTGGCTGCTTACCGCCGCTGCGGCATAGCCGGGCAGCACCACGCCGGCAAAGGTGACGCTGGTCCCGTCCGCCAGGGTCAGCACGGTCGAACCGTTTGCCACCACGCCGGCCGTCACCGCGTTGCCGGTAAAACCTTTGAAGCTCAGCACGTCGCGGCCCGGGCGGAAACCGAGGATGGTGTCCGTGCCATGCTGGCCGGATTGGAACACGTATGTGTCCGTGCCGCTGCCAGCGGTGACGGTGGCCACACCGCTGGCGAACGCCACACGGTCGGCGCCGCTGCCCAGCGCGAACGTGTCGGATCCCGCGCCGGCGGTAAGGCAGTCCGTTCCTGCGCCACAGGTGACGGAGACCGCGCCGGTGCCCGCCCGCACGCTGGCTCCGCTGTCGCCGAGCGTGAGGGACACGGCGCCGGCGTGGGTCAGACCGCCTGTGGCCGCCCCGCTGACAGTGACCGTGCTGTCGTTGAGCGGGGCGGCGGCCGCCTGGTCGCTTATCGCAGCGCGGCCGCCGGCCAGCTCCGTAAAGTTGAAGTCGCCGCCGGTGATGGTGATGCCGGCGGACCCGGCGGCGCCCACCTCGATCACCCCGCTGCCGCTGGCGGTCAGCTTCTCGCCCGCGCCGTCCAAATTGTAGCTGTTGAAGGCGGAACCGGTGATGGTGGATGCCCCGGTCACATAGACGTCCTCGTAGAAACCGGGCGCGGCGATGTGGTCGTTGCCGGCGCTGTGCAGCACCGCGTTGCGGCCGCCCAGTATTATGGCGTCGCTGGCGCCGGCGGCCGTCGAGATGGTGTCCCAGCCAAGTGCATCCGTGAGGTTGATGCCGCCTGCGCCGCCGTTGACGGTGTTGCTGCCGGCGCTGTCCAGGATCGTGAGCCGGGCGGCGCCGCCGCTCACGTTGTGATAGCTGTTGGTCAGCCTGAGCAATTGCGCGCCCGCGGCCAGAGTCAGAACGGGAACCGCCGTGTAAGGGCTTGCCGTGCTGTAGCCAGGCGCGGCAGCCAGCGTCGTGTTCGCGCTGAGCGCACCGTGGCCGGACAGCAATTGTCCTGCCGCGTAGCCGTAGAAGCTGTTGTGCGAGACGTTCGCCGGCACGTTGAGATTGTTGGCCCAGTCCTGGTTCAGCACCGCCAGGCCGGTGGGTCCCGCATCGTTGACTATCGTGTTGCCCGTCACCGTCAGCGCGTTCCTCGCGTAGGTGAACTGCGTCTCGCCGCTGTAATGGATGGCGTACACGTTGGACGACAGCGGACCTTTCTCGATGACGTTGTTGGTGATGCTGGCAACCCCGCCGTTGGGGAGGTCGATGTCGTAGCTGCCCGTCCCGGTCGGGCCGTCGGCAATGACGTTGTTCGAGATCGTTGTCACGGCAGCACGGGACTTTATCTCGTGGCCGACATTCGACGCGGTGAAATAGCTGTTGGTGACGCTCAGCGAGGCGATGGCGCCGACATAGAGGTTGTGGCTGTAGCCGTCGCCCGATCCGTTGCGGGCGAATTCGCTGTGGTCGATGGTGATGCTCGCCGTGCTGTCCGCACCCGCCAGCAAGCCCTCTTCCATGTCGTGGAAATAGCAGTAGGAGACGTTGAGGCTGCCGTTCTCCAGACGTATGCCCGATACGTTTCCGTCCGGCGAGCCGTCCGACCCGCCGGTAAAGGCGAAGCCCTGTATGGAAAGACTGGCATCCGCAGTCAGCAGCGCCTTGCCGTTCGGCGGCTCCACGGTCGCCACCTCGTTGACCAGGCCACCGACCGACACGATCTTCACCGCGCAGGTGACGGTGGCGAAATCGTTGACGTAGGTGCCCGCCTGCACCGCGATCGTGTCGCCTGCGACAGCGGCCTTGCAAGCGTCTCCAAGGGTCGCAAACTCCATGCCGGCGCCCACTGTGAGCACAGTTCCGGAACCCATCTGCAAGGAAACCGGAAGGGAGGCGTTTGTCGTCATGAGACTGATCCCTGAAAACCGTTCTGGTTCTCAGTTTGCGGGACCGGCGTGAGCGGACGGTTAACGGCTGGCGCTCAGGATTTCACAGCGCGGTGAGGCGGAGGTTGGTCGTTTGGCATTAGAAAGAAAGCAAGGTCTTCTTTTTCGAGAAAAAGAAGCAAAAAGCTTTTGGTCCGCTGTCGCGGGAGCGTTGACAAATGCGCTTTGATGCAACGCACTCGGTCGTGCTCTCGCCGGCACGGACCAGACGTGTTTTGCTTCTTCTGTCGAAAACGCAGGTGTCGCTCCCGCTTGTGAACGTCAGTCTCAACGCTGACTGGCATCACACCAATCCGCCTCGAAATCGACTTCAGAGCAAGAAAGCCAGGCCTTCTTTTTTGCAAAAAAGAAGCAAAAAAACTTTTGATCCCCGCACTGACCAAGCTGCCCTCGCGTTATCCGGAAGCACCCGGACGCTGCAAATGCGCGGGAAGCAAAAGTTTTTTGGTCCTTTTTTTCAAAAAAGGACTGCTTGCTTCCTTATGCGCCATTCCCCAGGCGGTCCGGTATCAGATGTTGAAGCTCCAGCGCGGCGCATCCTCACGCAACCGGGCCACCACGCTCACCGCCGCGTGCGCCGCCTGCACCCGGATGTCGGGCACCGCCACGCATTCCCAGAACACGCCGCGCACGATCGGACCCAGCGCCCAGATGCGCTCCGCCGGCGTGCCGTCCGCCCGCATCACGTTCAGCCCGTCCGTCACGTCCAGCCCCAGCCCCTGCGCGTCCATCCGCACCAGGCCGCCGTCGATCAGCCGCTGCATCAACGGGTCCCGCGTGCGCGAGATGTGCTCCAGGCCGGACGCCATGATCACGCGCTGCACCAGAAGCTCGGCCTCGCCCGCGCCCGTGCGCGGGCTGTAGCGGATGCGTACGCCCTCCGGGCCGTCCACCATGCTGCGTATCCGCCCGCTGACCACGCGCAGCGTGCCCTCGGCCACCATCGCGTCGATCAGGTCGGCATGCGGTGGCGCCAGGCGGTGGCGGTGCACGTCCCAATAGCGCCGCGCGTGGCGCAGGAACCGGCGCCGCTCGGCCAGCGGCAGGCGGCTCCATAGGCTGCTGGTCACCGGCCGCATGCTGTCGATGACGGCGCGCCAGTCTGTGCCGGCCTCCGCTGCGGCAAACACCTCGTCGCGCAGCCGCGCCATCAGCTGCGGCAGCGAGGTCTCCTCGGCCATGGTGAAATGCGGCGTGGGCCACGGTGTCGCCACCGCGGCATGGCGGGCCGGCAGCAGCCCGCCGCGGGAGAGTGCGACCACGCCGCCTTTGAAGCCTTGCCGGCGCAGCGAAATCGCCACATCGACCATGGTGAGCCCGGTGCCCACCACCAGGACCGGCCGGTCAGGATCCAGCGGACGCCACGCCTTCTCGCCCCAGGCGTTGCGGCAGATGTTCGGGTCGCAGCCCTCCTCAGGCGGCAGGTTGCCCACGGCGAGAACCACGCCCGCCACCGGCAGGCGCTGGCCGCTGGCGCAGACGAGCTCGTAGCCGCCATGCTCGGCGGAGAGCACGTCCAGCACGTCGTCCGGCATCAGGCGGAGCTGGGCGTGGCCGGCCGTCTCCCGCATCACGTAGTCCAGGATGGAGCGCAGGTACTGCCCGTACAGACCGCGCGAGGCGAACAGGCCGGCCTCCGTCTCGTGCAGCCCGTCGGTGTTGCCAGTCTGCGCGCCGCGCCGCTTCAGCCAGTCCTGGAAATGCAGCGGCTCGTCGCTGAGCGCGCTCATGTTGGCGGCGCGCACGTTCAGCAGGTGGTGTTTGTCGCCGGTCGCGTATGCGATCCCGCGGCCGAACTCCGGCGAGCGCTCACAGAGCAGCACTGGCTGGTCCTGCGGCAGCCGGCGCAGCAGCTGCAGCGCCGCGATGGTGCCGGAAAAGCCCGCGCCGATGACGGCGATGGGCCGCTTGCCGACGGGGGCTGCAAGCTCGGCCGGCTCGGGGAACAGCGGCATGGACGTCATCGGATCAACCGCGTCCGCCCTGTCGGAGCCCGAACCGTCGGAGCGCAGCAGCGGCGCAGGAAGCTCCGCGTGATCGCCTGTCGCCTGCATCTGCCCGCCTCCCGGTTACCAAAGACAACGTAGCATCCGTGCGAAACGATTCATAGAACATTGGTAGGAGATGCTTCCCGGGCAGGCTGACCCGGCGAGATTGGCACGGGTGTGCGGACGGGTGATAGAGGGATCGGATCATCGAAAGGCGAAGGCGCGACCTTGCTGACCAGCCGTGCCAAATATGCCGTCCGCGCCAGCATGGTGCTGGCGGAACGCAAGCCCGCCAATTGCTGGACCAGTGCCGGTGACCTGGCCCACGCGGCAGACGTGCCGCGCAAGTTCCTCGAAGCCATCCTGACCCAGTTGCGCGACGGCGGCCTGGTGGAGAGCCGGCGCGGCCCGGCCGGCGGCCACCGCCTGATCCGCGCGCCGGAGCAGGTGACGGCGGCCGACGTCATACGCGTCATCGATGGCCCCCTGGCCATGACCCCCTGCGCCAGCGCCACCGCGTTCCGCGCCTGCGACGACTGCGTCGCGGTGGAGGACTGCCGGTTGCGGCACCTTATGCGCCGCGCGCGCGACGCCGTGGCCGAAGTGCTGGAGGCGTGCACGCTGGCCGATCTGTGCCTCGATGGACCGGCCGTGGACCTGCTCGGCTAGCGGAAGCGAGGCCTTTTTGTTGCAGAACCCTGGTCCGCTGTCGCGCAGCCCTCCGCGCTGCGAGCCTTCAGCTCTCCAGCTCGGAATCCCAGTATAGATAGTCCCGCCAGCTCGCATGCAGGTAGTTAGGCGGAAACGCCCGCCCGTTATCCTGCAGCTCCCACGTGGAGGGCTGGCACGGCTTCAGCCGCGGATGCATCTGGCACTCCCGCGGCAGCTTGCTGCCCTTGCGCAGGTTGCAGCAGGCGCAGGCGGTGACGACGTTCTCCCACGTGGTGCGGCCGCCGCGGCTGCGCGGGATCACGTGGTCGAAGGTGAGGTCGTGCGTGGGGAAGCGCTCGCCGCAATACTGGCAGCTGAAGGCGTCCCGCAGGAACACGTTGAACCGCGTGAAGGCCGGCTTGCGCGCGCTCGGTATGTAGTCCTTCAGCGCGATCACGCTGGGCAGGCGGAACGCCTGGCTGGGCGAGTGCACCTCGAAATCGTATTCGGAGAGCACCGAGACGCGGTCCAGGAACACGGCCTTCACCGCATCCTGCCAGGACCACACCGACAGGGGGAAATAGGACAGCGGACGGAAATCCGCGTTCAGGACCAGGGATGGATAGTGCAGACCGCCGTCCGGCAAAATGCGCTCCTTGCTTGGAGGTGCATCTGGTGACCTGCGGCCGATAGTCGAGCAGCAAGTGGTGTATGCGCCGCCGAAAACACCTGGGTTATGGCAAAGCGCACGGGGTGCCGCAAGGCGGGGTGCCATGCAGGGCCGGGCTTGACGTCGGCGCAGGAAGGCAAGCGGTTCTTTTTTCAAAAAAGAAAGCCTTGCTCCTCTTGTGATAAGGCGTCTCCATGCCGGCCGGCCGCGAAGGGGGACAGCAGCCCATGATCACCCGGTTCGCCCCGAGTCCCACAGGTTTCCTCCACCAGGGCCACGCCATGGCCGCGCGCACCGCCTGGCAACGGGCGCGCGCCGCCGGCGGACGCTTCCTGCTACGGCTCGAAGACATAGACCGCGACCGCTGCCGCTCCGTGTTCGCTGACGCCATACTGGCGGACCTGCGCTGGCTCGGGCTGGACTGGGACGGCGAGGTGCTCCGCCAGTCCGACCGGTTCGCGCTCTACCGCGCCGCCCTGGACGCGCTGGCCGCGCGGCGCCTGCTCTATCCCTGCTTCTGCAGCCGGGCGGACATCGCGCGCGAGGTCGCCCGCTCCACCACCGCGCCGCACGGCCCGGATGGCGGCGCGCGCTATCCGGGCACCTGCCGCACCCTGCCGGACACCGTACGGGCA
>CAHJWU010000065.1 GCA_903643085.1 Rhodospirillales bacterium | reverse complement strand
CGGCTACGGCTGGAGCGCGACGGGATGGGTGGGCTGCGGCCTGGCCCTGGGCGGCCTGGCCATCTGGGCAGTCGCGGTGCTGGCTGACCGGCGTGGCCGCGGCCTTTCGGCGCCGGCCGTCTCCTGACCGCCCTCGCCCTTATCCGCTGCGCGCGGGTGCGCGGCGACGTGGCGGACACGCCGGCGCGCGGTCGCGGAGAACCGGCGCACATCGATCGGGACCGGTCGGGTTGTGGGAACATCATCGCTGAATGTTGCCGAAACCTCGGGCCCACATACGCCAGCCAGGATGATAAACAGGTTCTAAGGGCGACTCTCCCTGGCGGGGTCCGGGGGCGTCACGCGGGAGCGTGCTGCGCGCCCGGTCTTTCAACAGATCAACAGTTCAGCCCATAGGTCTGTCTGTGCCGGTCAGCTTCCAGAGCGACGGCACGATAGCGGAGCCGCGCCGCTGGCGCAGATGCTTGGCCGTTCGTATGTCTGTTTCTCGACCAGAGCAATTGTCGACGCGCGCGACGGCTGATGCGCGCGATGGTACACGCCACATTGGCAGCCAAGCTTCCCGCACCAGCAGTTTGATTTTGCCCCGCACCACCGGCCTCTGGCTGAATCAGCAAGTTCGTTGACAGGATAACCGCCGGATCGAACGGCCGAGTTCGGTGTGCGCCCGCTGCGGCGTTCCGCGGCGTTTCCGGTATTGCCAACGCCACGCTTGAGAGCTAGGCACCGCGGTCATACGACGCAAGCAACAGTATTAGCCATCGCGCCGCCGGTATATGTGTATTGTTGTCCCGGCCGCGCCAGAAAAGATCGGAGCCTGTATGAGCAAGTTCAGCTACGTCCAAGTGTCGGCTGCGCTGTTGGCCGGGCTTCTCGACATGCCCGTCACGCTGAACGTCGCGCATGCCGACGAACTGCTTGCCCTGAGTCCGGGGCAGACGCCGGCGCAGGCCATGCAGTCCTCCAGGGTGCGCGAGATCTCCCGGTCGTTACAGACAAGCTGGCTTGCGGGCGGCCACACGGCAGCGGCGGCGCCGCCGCCGGCCATCACCGGCGGAACCGTTGTGACTGAAACCGTAACCATCGGCAAACCGGCGAATATCCCCAGGCTGACGTTCAGCTATCAGGCGGAGGCCGGCATGGCCGGCGCGGTGTTCGACTTCGTCGGGCCGAACGGCAAAGGGACATACGAGACTCCTTACGTGCCGTATGGCTATTCCGTGCGCGGAGCGGTGACGTTCGAAGGCTTGTTCCTGCAGCCGCCGACGTTGAACCTGTACTCGCCGTCCGGCGTGTGGACACTGAGCTCCGCCACGGTGTTCGACCTGGCCGGTGGCACGACGACCTATGACGCGGCACAGCTTGCACGATTGTTCACCAGGCCGTCATTCACCGTTGTCAACAACGGATCCGCGGACGGCACCGCGCCGCAGGTGCTCTCCGGCAAGCTCATCACGAACACCGTGTCCAGGACCGCCCTTTTCCCGGCGTTCAGGAGCACCATCACGGCCGTCGATACCGGGTCCGGCCTGTATCAGGCTATAGTTTTCCTGAGCCCGCCCGGCTCCCACGGCAGCTCCTTCGGGCAGGTGGCGCCGCTGCAGATGCCGGCGCGCAAGGCGGCGGTCAGCGCCGACACCGTGCTGTCGAGCACGTACCCGACAGGACTCTGGCACATCGTCAGCTACCAGGTCTGCGACTATGCGTCGAACTGCACGGTCGACGACAAGAAATCCGACCTGATCGCGTTGTTCGGCACCGACACCTTCACCGTAACACCGTAGGGACACAGACAATGACGCGTATCCTCGCCTCTCTTGCTGTCGTCACCGCGACGCTCGCAGCTACGGCGCCGGCCACGGTGGCACGGGCGCAAGCGCCTGTGCTGGCGCTGGACGCAGCGTCGCGCATGATCAAGGTGATGCCTGGGCAAAGCATACAGGACGCTCTGCGGGCGGCGAACATGCCAGGCCAGCACAACGCCATTCCGCATCCGCCAGCGCCGCACGCGCACGACGATCTGCGCTACGTCGATCCCACCATCGCCAACGGGTCCCTGCCGGCAAGCACGCTCGTGGTCGGCAAGGCCGGTTCCTTCCCCACCGTCAAGTTCGACTACACGGCCGGCAATGCCGGACTTGAGACGGTGTACCTGCAATTCGTCTCCTCAAACGGCAAGAACTCGCTGACGTTGCAATTTTCGCCATCCGGCCACGTCGTGAAAGGCACCGCGGATTTCACCCAGCCGATCGGCATTGCCTATTATTCAAAGCCGGACACGTACACGCTGAATTACGCCCTGGCGATCGACTACATCGGTCAGTACACCGAGTATTCGCAGGCGCAACTGGCGCAGATCTTCCAGACGACCGCGCTGCACGTGGTGAACACAGGGCCGGTCGATGCCACGCCGCCTGTCGTCAGCGCGGCGAAGATCGATACGCCCACGGTCAGCCTGTCCGATCCTTTGCCGGCGTTCCAGGTGTCCCTGACCGCGACCGACGACGTGTCCGGCGCGTCGCTCGCCTACGTAGAAGTCAGGCCGCCGGGATTTCCGTATTCGTTCGTCACGCCCACGATTTCTCCCCTGCCGGTCCTGTCCGGAACCGTACCGGCCTCCACCATCCTCGCGGGACTGCCGGCCGGCAAATACACCATCACCGGTTACGCGCTCTGCGATGTCGCCAACAATTGCGCCGAGGACCAGAACGCCGACGATCTGAAGGCGCTGTTCGGCACGACCACTTTCAAGGTCACCGAGTAGACAGCCCGCGCGACACGGTGCCGGACATCGGCGAAGTCAGCAGCGCGGACGGGACGCGGCAAGACCGGCGCGGCAAGACCGGCGCGTCTAAACGGGCGCGGCCCCATCGTTACGGATCGTCACCTTCAACAGAACTGGATCGCCCGACCATGACAAGCTTTCGCTCCCTGCTGCTGATCGGTCTGGCCGGTGCCGCGCTGACGATGCCGGCCGCGTGGGCCGCGACACCTGATCCGGCCTTCGCGGTCCTCGCCGCGCCCGCCGGCGCGCGCCTCGTCGCGATGGAGGAGTCGCGGCCGATGCGCGTCGTGCTGACCTTGCCGCTGCACGATCAGGCAGGCGCGCAACGTTACGCCGCCGCAGTGTCTGAGCCGGGGAACGCGCTGTACGGCAAATTCCTCACGCCGGCCGGTTTCGCCGCGAAATTCGGCGCCGACCGCGCCACCTACGAGTTCCTGCGTCACTGGGCGGTGTCGTCAGGCCTGACCGTCGGCGAACGTACGGCCAGCCGCACTACGCTGTCGCTCGGCGGGACGTCCGGCCAGTTCGCGCGCCTGTTCGCCACGAAATTCGCGAGCTTCCAGACCGCGGCGCATGGCGACGGGCACGTCACGCTGTCTCCCCCCGTCATGCCCGAAGCGCTGGCCGGCCGGGTGGACGGCGTGATCGGCCTGACCAGTGGCGGCCGCTACGGCTTTCTCGCCCGGCCCAGGCCTGCCGCCGCGCCGGATGTGGGAACCGGTCTGGGCGGCGGTTACGCTCCGGCCGACATCCGGACCGCGTACCGCATCCCGGCACAGAGCTCGACCGCGCCTGGTGAAATCGTCGGCCTGTTCGAGCAGGGCGGGTTTTCCAAAGCCGACGTCACGACCTACGAAAGACAATACAGGCTGCCGCCGGTCAGGCTCCTGCCGGTGGGCGTGAACGGTTCCAGCACGGAGCCCACCTCCGGGGTGGAGGTCGAGGCGGTGCTCGACGTCGATGCAGTGCTGGGTATCAACCCCGCGATATCAAAGATCATCATCTACGAGGACGGCAACGACCCGTTCAGCGTCGCCCTCGTCGACAGCATGAACCAGATGGCGCAGGACGATTTGGCCAAGATCATCAGCATCTCCTACGGCACCGACGAAGCCATGCAGGGCAAGCCTGCCATCAGGGCGGAAAACACCGCGTTGTTCCAGCTGGCGATACAGGGCCAGACCGTGTTCGTCAGTTCCGGCGACCAGGGCGCGCCCGGCCGCGCGGGCACCGGCCTGAACGCGCCCGATCCCGGCTCGCAGCCGCTGGTCACCTCGGTCGGCGGCACCCGCCTCAACGCCACCAGGATCGGTCAGACCTACGTCGACGAGGTGGTCTGGAACGACCTGCCGCTCGGCGACGGCGCCACCGGCGGCGGGGTCAGCGCTTTCTGGGCGATCCCCTACTACCAGATGTTCGGCGGCACCTCCGTAGCACTGGCGAATGGCGGCTCGGCCAGCATGCGCAACGTGCCCGACCTCGCCGCAGACGCGAGCCCGCTCACCGGCTACTCGATCTACGTCAAGGATGCCGGCGGCTGGGGATCGATCGGCGGAACCAGCCTTGCGGCCCCGCTCTGGGCCGGCATGGCCAGCATCATCAACGCGGAACGCGTCGCCCTGGGGAAATCGCGCCTGGGCTTCTTCAACCCGCTGCTCTACAGGCTCGGCGCCGCCGGCCATGGCTTCCATGACGTGACCAGCGGCGACAACGGCTATCTCGGCGAACCGAGCTACGCCGCCGGCGCCGGCTACGACAACTGCACGGGGTTCGGCTCGGTCAACCTGACCACCTTCCTGCAGACGGTCCTGCGCAGCAGGTGACCGGCCGGGCATGAGAGCGCGCCGGGCCGTCTGACCCGGGCGCGTCTCCGGCCAGGCCTGCCCGCGCCCGCCATCCCGATTGCACCACCGGGCGCACCCATCGGACCGGCACGCTCACCTCACTCCCGCGCCCAGGCTGTCCAGCGCCGCGGGCAGCGGCGGCAGGCTACCCGCGGTGGGCGGCACCGGCGCGGAACTCTGCTCCCAGCCGCCGCCGAGGTTCTCGTAGAGCGAGACCACGTCGGCGGTGAGCGTCATGTCGGATTGCACGAGCTGCTGGCGCGCGGTGACGAGCGTGCGCTGCGCGTCGAGCACCTGTATGAAGTCGGACAGGCCCGCCTCATAGCGCTCGCGTGAGAGGAACAGGGTCAGCTCCGCCGAGGCCACCGTCTCCACTGCCCTCTGCCTGGACCCGCGATCCGTCCGCAAGGCGACCAGCGCGTCCTCGACAGCCTGCAACGCCCCCAGCACCGTGCTGCGGTATTTCAGCGCGGCCTCGGCCGCCTGGGCGCGCGACAGCCGCAGTTGCGCGGTCAGCTTGCCGCCCTGGAACAGCGGCAAGGACAGGCTCGGGCCGGCCGAGTAGAAATGGCCGGCCCAGCGGGTGAGATAGCCGGCATCGGTCGCCCTGATGCCCAGGTTCCCGGTCAGCGACACGTCGGGGTAGAAGCTTGCGACGGCGACGCCTATGCCTGCGGTGGCGGCGTGCAGCTGTGCCTCCGCCTCGCGTATGTCCGGCCGCCGGCGCGCCAAAGTGGAGGGCACGCCGATGCCCACCACGTCCGGTATGCGCGGCATCGGCCGCGGCGGCGACAGCATGGCGTCCAGCGTGCCGGGCACTTGGCCGGCCAGCATGTTCAGCTTGTCGATCGCCTGCAGGATGGATTTCTCCGAGTTGGGCACCTGCCGCTGGTTGTCGATCAGCGGCGTGCGTGCCTGCTCCACCTCCAGCACGGTCGCCAGGCCCTGACGCTGCCTGCGCTGCGTCAGCATCAGCGTCTCCTGGGCGGTGTCCACATTCTGCTTCTGCGTGGCCGCCAGCGCCTGCGCCGCCCGCAGCGACACGTAGGCCTGCGCCACTTGGCCTTCCAGCATCACGAGCGCGTCGTTGGCCGCCTCGGCCTGCGCCTGCGTGTCGGCACGCGCCTGTTCGACGGAGCGGCGCACCCGGCCGAACAGGTCGAGCTCCCAGGATGCGCTCAGGCTTTCGGAGTACAGGTCGATCGGTTGCGTGACCTGGCCCAGCACGCCGCCCAGCGTGGTGTTCAGCTGCCGGCCGAGGCCGGGGTTGCCCTTGTTGACCGGGTTGCCCGGCTCGGCAAGCTGGTTCAGCTGGCCGTAGACGCCCTCCGACTCGAGTATGCCGCGCGCGCCCAACTGCTCGCGCATGTAGCTCGCCGTGCCGTTGAGGCTCGGCAGGCCGGCGGAGCGCGCGCTGACCACGTTCTGCTGCGCCTCGACCACGCGCAGCACCGCCTGCTGCACGTCCGGGCTGCCGGCGATGGAGCGGTCCATGACCGCGGTCAGCATGGGATCGCCGAAGCTGTTCCACCAGCGCGGATCGGGGTTGGTGGCGGTGCTGACCTTCGTGCCCTTCGCCTCGCGGTCATGCCACTCGGCAAGCCTGGGCGGCTCCGGCGCCTTGAAGTTGGGACCGACGGTGCATCCCGCGATCATCACCAGCGGTGCCGCGCACAGCACGCGCCAGGTCCTGCGGGCCGTGCTCATCCCTCGCCCCCGCTCGCCTTGGGTTTTATGTTGGACATCATCAGACCCAGCGCCGTCATCGCGAGAGCGATGATCGCGGTGATCTGGAAGACGTCGTTATAGGCCAGCACGGCTGCCTGACCCTGCAGCATCTGGAAGACCTGTCCGGGTGCCGAGGCAATGGCGTGCGCCTGCGAATAGCCGACGTTGACGGACGCGTGCTGCACCTGCTGGAGCAACACGTTGTAGGGCTGGTTCGTCGATGTCAGGCGTTCGGACGCGTAGGACTGCCTGATCTGAAGATGATCGTTGATCAGCGCCGTGGATATGGAGATGCCGACGCCGCCATAGACGTTGCGCGCCATGCTGAACAGCGCCGTGCCGTCGCTATTCAGCTTTTTCGGCAGCGTCATGTAGGCCGACGTGCTGATCGGCACGAATAGCAAAGCCAGTGCGGCCGTCTGCGCCGCGCGGTAGACCGCCAGGTGATAGAAATCGATGCCGGCCACGAGGTTCATCGAGTAGATCGCCGCCGCCGCCAGTGCGAGGCCGCCCGCGGCGATCACCCATTTCACCGGGACCACGTCGAGCAGCTTGCTCACCACGGGTATGAGCAGCGTCAGAACGATGGCGCCGGGCGTCAGCACCAGCCCCGCCCACGTTGCCGTGTAGCCCAGCTGCTGCTGCGCGAATTGCGGTATCAGCACCGCGCTGGCGTACAGCACGAAGCCCATCACCGCGATCGACAGCCAGCTCAGCGCGAAGTTGCGGTCGCGGAAGACGCGCAAATCGACGATGGGATTTCGCGCGTAGAGCAGGTAGGCGATGCCGAACACGTAGCCGAACACGGACAGCCCGGCCATCCAGCGTACGAAGTTCGAGCCCAGCCAGTCGTAATCCTCGCCGCGATCGGCACCCAGCTCCATGCAGCCGAGCGCCAGCGAGATGAACAGCACGCCCAAATAATCGAACGGCGGCGCGTTGCGCTTCAGTTCGTCCTCGTCGCTGGTCTTGGAGACGAAGGTGACGACGCCGAAGAACACCAGCGCGCCGATCGGCACGTTGATCAGGAAGATCCAGTGCCAGGAATACTGGTCGGTCAGGTAACCGCCGATCAGCGGCCCGAGCACCGGCGCGATGATGATCGCGACGGCGGTCAGCGAGAACGCCTGCTGACGTTTCTCTGGCGGGAACACGTCCAGCACGATCGCCTGCTGCGTCGGCTGCAGCCCGCCGCCGAAGAGTCCCTGCAGGGCGCGGAACAGGAGCAGCTCAGGAAACGAGGTGGACAGGCCGCAGGCCAGCGACGTGGCGGTGAAGCCGGCGATCGAGATCAGGAAATACCTCTTCCGCCCCATCCGCCTGCCGAGCGCGCCGGAGATGGTCAGCACGATCCCGTTGGCGACGAGGTAGGTGGTGATCGACCAGGTCGCGTTGTCGCTGCTGACCGCCAGGCCGCCCGCGATGTGCGGCAGCGCCACGTTCACGATGGTGGTGTCGAGCACCTCCATGAACGCGGCCAGCGTCACCACGACGGCGATGAGCCACGGGTTGGACGCAGACTTCTTGCCGCTCACTTGAGCTTGACCGTGGGTTCGACCGATATGCCCAACGGCAGGCCGACACGCGGATCGAGCCCGCCGTCGATCGTCATCTTCACCGGCACGCGACGCACGATCTTGACGAAGTTGCCCGTGGCGTTCTCCGCCGGGAACGCGGTGAAGCGCGCGCCGCTGCCCTGCTGGATGCTCTCGATATGCGCGTTCAGCTTCAGCTTCGGATAGGCATCCACGCGTATCGTCACCGCCTGGCCGGGGCGCATGCGGGCCAGCTGCGTCTCCTTGAAATTGGCCACCACCCAGACGTTCGGGGTGACCAGGTAGAACACCTGCTGGCCGGCCTGCGCATAGGTTCCCACATCGACGTTGCGCTGCGTCACCAGCCCGTCCTGCGGCGCGCGTATCTGGGTGTAGGACAGGTTCAGCTCCGCCTGCGCCAGGTTGGCTTCCGCCTGCGCCACCTGGGCCGCGCGCTGCTTGACGGTGTCTTCCGCCGCCTTGACGTTCTGCGGCACCAGGCCGGCGATGCGCACCTGTGCGTCGGACGCGTTCACCGAGGCGCTGCTGGACAGGAACTGCGCGCTCGCCTGGTCGACGCTGGTCTGCGTGGTCGCCCTCGGGTCGACGTTGTGCTGCCGCCTGTACTCGCGTTGCGCGTTGATCTGGTTGGCGTGCGATTGCTGCAGCTGCGCCTGCGCCTGCTGCAGGTCGGCCGGCGCCTGCACGCGCGTTATCTGCAGCTGCACCTGCGCGCTTGCCAGCTGCGCGCGTGCCAGATCGAGGTTGGCGCGCGCCTGGTCGCGCGCGGTGACGTAGTCCCGCGGATCGAGCCGCAACAGCAATTCGCCGGCGTGCACGGGGCTGTTGTCGTCCACCCGCCGCTCCACCACGTAGCCGGACACCTTGGGCGTGATGGAGACGGCGTTGCCCTCGGTATACGCATCGTCGGTGCTCTCGAGGTCGCGGTTCGTGTACCAGTAGAACACGCCGCCGATCACGATCAGAACGACGACGATGCCGAGAACGACAAGCGGCCAACGGCTCTTGGGCTTCTCCTTGTCGTCGCCCTTGTCGTCATCTTTGTCGCCGTCCTTGTCGTCGTCCTTGTCGCCAGACCCGGCGTCTTTCTTGTCGCTGCGCTTGGACGTGTCGCCGCCCTGTCTGTTATCGCCACCGTCGCTCTTCCTGTCGTCCTCGCCGCCGCGATCTGACGTGTCCTGATCGTCCTTACGCATACAACTGCCCCCAAACTTTCTCGATTTGCTGCGTGCGCCGTGGCAGGCGTGGCTTCATTCTACGTCAGTCGGCCCGGCCGTTCCCTTGACCGCGCTGGTATAGATCGTGAAACAGACGACCAGCAAAGTCAGTCCGCAAAAAATCTCGTAGGTGGAGGCCAGTTGCAACAGACCTCCCTTCGGAATCATCGCGCCATTGCCGCTCGTCGTAATGGTGGTGGCACTGAAATACAGCACGTCCGTCAGGCGCGTAGGATAAAAGTCCTGTGAGTGTTGCCAGGAATCCGCCGGGCACACGGCGTACAGCATGGCGAAATTGATGATGAGTTCGAGGTAGCTCATGAACGCCAGCATTATCCTGTTCTTGGAACGAGGGATGCTCATCGCGCCCGCCTCGCCCAGTTGCTCATAGGCGTCGCGAAGGAAGACGAATCCGATATGCGTGCACCGGGACCAGAGGAAATAGGCAAAGACCAGACACAGAGGCTGGCCGAACCGCGAAACCGGCCAGCCGGACGGTTGCTGGACGAGAGCGATCCGGTTGCCTGTCCAGAACAGGATGGCAAGAAACAAGACGACCGAAGCACCCAGCCAGAACCTGTTGAGCCGGTTCAGCACACGTGTCTCGTCGCCGCGGCTCACCAGGTAGTTCGCAAGCAGCCAGGTCGGCGCTATCACGGCCAGGGCCGCGGCGAACCAGGCCGGCAATCTGGCCGCTTGCGAGCTGTTACGCACGGCACGACGTCTCCCTCAACCGGCAAACCGATGAATACGGCAACCGCCGATACGCTCAAACCCGGCAGCCCGGAACCGGCGAGATGCCCAACCGTCAGGCGAAAACAGAACCGCCAGGTCGCGCCTTGCGGATCCGCCGCCGCCTGCAGCACGTCGCGCTCGCACCGGTTCGCAATCCTGCCCTAGAAACGGGTGACCACCGTTTTGAGTTGCGTGTTGGCCTCTATCGAGTCCGGGCCGAGTTCGCGTCCCGTCCCGGACTGCTTGTAGCCGCCATAAGGCGCGATCACGTCGAGCTCGAAAATCGTGTTGATCCAGACCGTCCCGGCCTCAAGCGCGCGGGCAACCGTGTGGGCCTTGCTGACGTCTCTCGTCCATACCGACGCCGCCAGCCCGAAATCGGTGTCGTTGGCCCGGAACACCGCGTCGTTCTCGTCCTTGAACGGGATGAGCGCTGCGACAGGCCCGAAAATCTCCTCGCGCACGATGCGCATCCGGTCGGTCACGTTCTCGAACACAGTTGGCGCCACGAAGTAGCCCTGCCCGCCCTGCGGCTTGCCGCCTGCACGCAGGATGGCGCCCTCGTCCTCTCCCACCCTTATGTAATCCGTCACGCGGTCGAACTGCTTTCTCGAAATGATCGGACCGACAACGGTCGTGGGATCGAGCGGCGCACCGACCTTGAGCGATTGCGCGGCTTTCGAAATGGCGGCGGCGACGTCCTGGTAGACGGCTTCGTGTATGAAGATACGTGTGCCAGCCACGCAGATCTGGCCGGCGCCGGCGGAGAAGCCCATCACCGCCGCGGGTATCGCCTTGTCCAGATCGGCGTCGGCGAAGATGATGTTCGGCGACTTGCCGCCAAGCTCCAGCGTGACCTTCTTGAGGTTGCCGGCCGACGCCGCCAGAATGCCCTTGCCCACGCTCGTGGACCCGGTGAAATTTATCTTGTTCACGTCCGGATGCTTCGCCAGCGCGTCGCCGGCGCCGGCGCCGAAACCTGGCACGATGTTGAGCACCCCGGGAGGCAGCTCCGCTTCCTCCAGCAACTCGGCAAGGCGGAGCGGCAACAGCGGCGCCTGCTCTGCGGGCTTCAGTACGACCGTGTTGCCGCACGCCAGAGCGGGCGCCACTTTCCAGGCAAACGCAAAAGCCGGGCTGTTCCATGGGATGATCGCGCCGACCACGCCGAGCGGCTCGCGCAGCGTGTAGGTGAGAGCCGAACCGTCGGACGGAAACGTGTTGCCGAGTATCTTGGTCGTGAAGCCGGCGTAGTAGCGGAACACGTCTGGCATGGTGGCGGTGAGCTGGCGCGATTGCGCCAGCACCATGCCGATGTCCACGGCCTGGATGGTGGCCAGTTCCTCGATGTTCCGCTCGATGATGTCGGCGATCCTGAGCAGGTATCTCGACCTCTGGTGAGGACTGATCCGTGCCCAGGAGGGCGCCTGGAACGCCTTGCGGGCCGCCTTGACGGCGTCGTCGATGTCGGCCGCCTCTGCCAGTGCCACCTCGACCATGACCCTGCCGGTGGCCGGATCGAACACCTCGAAGTTCTCGCCGGCCCTGGCTGTTTTCCACTTGCCATCGATGTAGAGCTGCTTCGGGCCCGCATGCACATATTCCAGCGCCGCCCTGTTGTTCGTCGGCGGCCTGGACGTGATCGGCGTCTGCACAACCTGGTCAGCTACGGTCATTTGTCGCTTCCTTTCGCTCGTCCAACGCGGACAGCCGAATGCTGCCACCGAACTGGTCATGCTGGCCTTCATCGGTAGGCGCGCTTCGCGCATGGGCCTGTGAGCCAGATTCAGCAATCGGTGTCGTGGCGGCCGGAAGGCTGCCGCTGCCGGTGCCGCCTGGCGGTCAGGGACCGGGGTTGGGCCGCCTGGTCTGCCGGGCGCCACCGGGGCGGCGGGACAGGCGCAGCGCGTCTATGACCACGCGCAGCGCCGGAGACACCTGCCGGTTGGGGTAGTAGAGAAAGTCGCTGCCCATGCTCACCGACCACGCATCCAGCACCCGCACGAGGGCGCCCGATTGAAGGTGTGGGCTGACAAGCTCCTCCACGACATAGGCCAGGCCCACGCCGTCCATGGCGGCGCGCACCAGAACATCGCCGTCGTTGGCAATGAACACCGGGTCCACATGCACGGCGAGGGCGCGCCCGTCCTGCTCGAAGAGCCAGCGATGCAGGGTTCCTGACGTGGCGTGGCGATAGGAGATGCAATCGTGCAGGCTGACGTCCTCGGGCTGGCGCGGGGCCGGCCGGCCGGCGAGGTAGGCCGGCGAAGCAACCACGGCGCTGCGCTGGTCCGGACTGATGCGAACCGCAATCATGTCCCGCTCGACCCGTTCGCCGCGGCGCACGCCGGCGTCGAACCCTGCGGCCACGATGTCGACGAGCTCGTCCTGCACCGAGATTTCGACGATGACGTCCGGATAGCCTTGCCGCAGCGCTGCCAGCCGCGGCGCGATGCGCAGCAGGGCGGCGGTCCGGTGGGCGCTGATACGCACCCGGCCGGACGGCTGGTCGCGCAACTGGCCCACCAGATCGACGGAACGGGCTATGTCGGCCAGAGCGGGCCTCACCTCCGCCAGCAGCCGCTCGCCGGCCTCGGTCGGCGACACGCTGCGGGTGGTGCGATGGAGGAGCTTCACGCCCAGGCGCGCCTCGAACGCACGCAGGGCATGGCTCAGCGCCGAACTCGACACACCCAGCCTGGTCGCCGCGCGCGTGAAGCTGCGCTCCTCGGCGATGGCCGCGACGATCATCAGGCCGTTCACATCCTCGCGCACCATCGCTGGTTTCACCTCATCATTCCCTGTGCGGTACGCAAACCCTGCCGGCCCAGCGCGCGTGAGCCTGGCGGGCGCCCGCCTGCTGACGCCGATGGTCGCC
>CAHJWU010000064.1 GCA_903643085.1 Rhodospirillales bacterium | reverse complement strand
AGCCTCCGGCCGCCGGTGCGCGAGCAGTGCCGCCGAAAGCGCCAGCCAGAACGCGGCGCTGCGGCGCCGGGCGGTGCGCAGCGACCGCGCGAACGCGACGGCGTCGAAACATCCTTCTATCATGTCCAGCAGCATGGGCGTGAACAGCTCGGCCTGTTGCAGCACGCGCATCTCCTGGTGACGCGCGAGGCGGACAGGGACCTCGACGAGATTGTGGTGCCTGCGTATGGCGCGCGCGTGCAGGCGGTCCATGCCGGCAGGATCGTAGATGATCCAGCCCTGGGCGGGTGGTCTGACCTGGTCTATCCTGTCATGGTGAAACCCGCCTGAGGCGGCGATGCGGGCGGCCTCTGCGGGCCAGCGCGTCTCGTAGGGCACACGCGCCGGATCGATCGAATATTGCGGGCAGACCGCGATCACCCGGCTAAGGCGGAGCACGTCGGCGAAGTTGATGCTGGCATAGGCGCCCATGCTGCCGCCGTAGCCCACGAGTTCATGGTCCGGCAGCGCCGCGCGAATGGTGGCGAGCGCCGGCATTATTTCATCGTGCTGGAACCAGTCATTTTCCGCCGCCAGGATGCCGATGGCGTTGATGCCTCTGTGCGCGAAGAAACGTTCCGCCGCGAACTCCGCATCAAGGCTGGGCCGCGGCAGCCAGTACTCGAAACATATGACGGCGAATGGCTGGTCGTTACATTTCAGGAAACGCACCGCATAGCGTTGTCCCCTGTGCAGGATCACCACGCCAGGGTCCGCTGAGTCTGCCATGCGATGCCTCATCTGGTGTGTTCTTGCGGCGCAGGCGGCAAATTGACTTCGCGTCGACGTCAGGAAAGTAAAAGGACGAGAAATGCTCAGCCGCCCGCTTCTGCAGCGAGCGGGTGCCTTCCGCAAGCCACGACACTTGCCAATGCGACGCCAACCCATGTGGCCGCCTGGCAACACTCACCTGTCGCGCGCTTGACGCGATTAGTGTGCCCACCCTAGCGTTCCGCATCAGGCAACGCCTGGCTGGCCTGCCGAAACGGCGTGGTCAGGCACCGCCAGACCGGCCGAAGAGCCGGCGGTATCGATAGGGGAACGCGGCGTGGTCAAGTCATCAATGTTGAAGCCGGCCGGCGCCGCACACCGTACGCGCCGCGGCCTGCTGCTGGCCGGCGCTGCGGTGTTCGCGGCGGCATCCGGCAGCGCGCAGGCCTATGATACAACGATAGGCGGCTGGCAGATCAACATCGACACCACGCTTTCCTCCAGCGTCGACGTGCGCGCCTCACCGATCGACCAGAACTTCGTGGGTGTGGCCAACGGCGGCAGGTTCGTGCTCGCCAACAACGACAACGGCACGCTGAACTACAAGAACAACAGTCCGGTGGCGGCCACGCAGCGTATCACCACCGAGGTGCAGGCCAAGCGAGACGATTACGGTTTCTTCGTCCGTGCCACCGGCTTCTACGACCCGATTACCGACAGCGAGAGCACGGATTTCCAGAAGCTGCCCCGCGCGACCGTGCGCGACGTGGGCGCGGACCTCCGCCTGCTAGACGCTTACGCCTTCGCGCGCCCGAGCATATTCGGCCATCCTGTCGACGTGCGCGTTGGCGCGCAGGCGCTGAACTGGGGTGAGAGCACGTTCATCGGCGGCGGCATCAACACGATCACCCCGGTCGATGTGACGGCGCTGCGCACGCCCGGCTCTGAACTGCGCAACGCTTTCCTGCCGATTCCCGTGGTCGACCTGAAAACGGAGATCGTTCCTGACCTGACGGTCGAAGGCTACTGGCAGCCGGTCTGGACGCGCGACAAGCTCGAGCCGGACGGGTCGTTCTTCGGCACTAACGACACGCTGCTCGACGGCGGCACGTGGGGCAACCTGCGTAACGACTTCCCTGACAACATGAGAAGCATCTATGGCGTGAGCCTGCCGGCCGGCAACATCTTCGGCGCGTCGCTCTCGCGCAGCAGCGACCGCCACCCGACCGGCCTCGATGAATTCGGCATCGCCCTGCGCAAGACCTTCACCAGTTTTGGCGACACCGAGATCGGGCTGTATTTCGAGAATTACGACAGCCGCACGCCGTTCGGTTCGAATCGCACGGGCGCCTACAACATCTCCGGCCTGGGCGGCCTGCTCGCCGAGCTGCCGCCGGAACTCGGCAGGCTGCTCTCCGGGCAGAAATTCTATGCGTCCAAGACCTACACCTCGACGGCCAGTTTCTTCGCCGACTATCCGAAGGACATTCACCTGGTCGGCCTGAGCTGGAACTTCACCGGTCCGGACGGCATCGCCGTCCAGGGCGAGATATCGAGCCGCATCAACCAGCCGATCCAGCTCAGCGCGTCCGACCTGGCGCTGGCGGTCAACCTCCCGGCCATCAAGCAGACGGCGGCTTTGTCGCCGGCCGTGGCGCTGGCGCTCAACAACGCGCTGAAACACGATCCGACTGTCGCCCTGGTGGGCGATCCGGAGGGCTTCAACTCGATTATCGACGGCTGGAAGCGCTACCCTGTGATCCAGGCGCAGACCACGGTCACCAAGCTGTTTCCCGCGATCCCGAGCCTCTACATCAACCAGATCGCGGTGATCGGCGAGATCGGCGGCGACTACGTGGCGAACTTCCCGCGCGAACGCGGCGTGTTCGACGCCGCCTACACCACGGACGTGAACTCCGCTTTCAACGAGACAGCGACGGTCAACGGCAACACGCTGCTCTCCCACAAGGGGCTGCCCAGCCAGTTCTCCGCCGCCTACACGATCGCCACGATCATCGACGTCCCCAACCTGCTGCCCTACGGCATCGACATGAAGCCGACGATCTCGCTGCAGCATGATTTCGTCGGCACCAGCCCGGTGGGCGTGAACACCTTCGTGCAAAACACCGCCGCCGCCAGCATCGGCGCCACCTTCAACTACCTGCAGGCCTGGAGCCTGGGCGTGCAGTACACCAACCACTTCCCCGTCTTCGACGGCGGCAAGTCCGACGGCCTGCTGGACCGCGACTTCTACAGCGCGACGCTCTCTTACGAATTCTGATAAGGTCGCCCGGCGCGGCGACACGGAAAATTGAAGCAGGACAGGCGTCCTCCGGCGCGCGTAAACCGGACCCACGCGAGGCCACCCGCCCCGGCAATCCCCGGGCTGCTATGGTTGGGTGCTTCGGTGAGTTCGGATGGCGTCTGGCGGCGCGGCGGCACCATCCCAATAAAGACCTGAGAGGTGAGTGTCCTGTTCGAATCGTCCGTTTTTTGCCCGGCTTCCGGCCTGCGCCGCCGGGGCTTGCCTGCTCTCGTCTTCCTGTTGGCCTGCGGCGTGTCCCAACTCGCTTTTGCCGCAGCACCGTTGAGCGCCAACGCGCCGCACGCGCCGACCGACCAGCCGGTGTGGCGCCAGAGCCATGGCGTGCTGCTGTCCGTAACGCGGGCGGGTGACAGGCTGGTTGCCGCAGGCGACCGGGGCACCATCCTGCTGTCCGATGACCAGGGTGGGACCTGGCGCGCCGTCGCCAGCGGCACCGACGAACTGCTGACCGCCGGCGTGTTCGTGAGCCCGACGGAAGGCTGGCTGGTTGGCCAGGACTCGACGGTCCTGCACAGCACCGATGCCGGGCTGCACTGGGCCTCGCAGCTTGCGGCGCCCGGCACGGACCAGGCGCTGTTCTCGGTGGCGGCCCTCGCACCCGGCCATCTGGTGGCCACCGGTTCGTATGCGCTGATGCTGGAGACCACGGACGGCTCGGCGTGGAGTCCGGTCAAGCTGCCCAACCTGGACGAGGACTACCACCTCAACTGCGTCATGGCGCATGGCGCGGACCTGGTCATCACCGGCGAGGCCGGCCACGCCTTCCTGCGGCACGGCACCACCTGGACGCCGATCCCGGTTCCCTATGACGGCTCGCAGTTCGGCTGCCTGACCACGCATGACGGCACCATGTTCAGCTTCGGCCTGCGCGGCAGCCTGTTCGCCGCCGGCCCCGGCCCTGGCACCCTCACGTGGAAGCGCATCGACACGGGCGAGCAGCGGTCCATCTTCGGCGGCGCCCTCCTGGCCAACGGCTTCATCGCCCTCGTCGGCAGCAACGGATTGATGATGCTGTTCGATCCGCAGACCGACACGCTGCGCACGTTGCCGCCGGTCACCGCCGCCACGCTGTCCGCCGTGGCGGAGACGCAAAGCGGCAAGTGGGTGGTCGTGGGAGAGGACGGCGTGCACACGGTCGATCCCGCCGCCACACCCGCCGCGCGCGCCGAGGTGACGCAATGATCGCCTTCATCGAGCGCACGCTGTTCGGCAACCGCCGCAAGGTGCTGGCGCTGTTCGCCGTGATCTCGGTGGTGCTGGGCAGCTACGCCGTACATGTCCGGCCGGACGCGTCGTTCGACAAGCTGCTGCCGTCCCACAACCCCTACATCGACACCTACAAGAAGGTGGAGGCGCAGTTCGGCGGCGGCAACGTGCTGCTGATCTCGCTGGAAGCCAAGCACGGCGACATCTTCACGGCGGCGTATTTCGACGCGCTGCGACGCCTGACCGACGACGTGTTCTTCCTGCCCGGCGTGGACCGCACCCATGTCAGCAGCCTGTACACGCCGGACACGCGCTTCGCCGAAGTGGTAGAGGGCGGCTTCAACGGCGGCCCGGTGATCCCGGCCACGTTCAAGCCGGATGTGGCGGGGTTCGCCACCGTCAAGGCGAACGTCTACAAGGCGGGCCTGGTCGGCCGGCTCGTGGCCAACAACTTCCGCAGCGCCGTGGTCAGCGCCAAGCTGAACGACATCGACCCGCAGACCGGCGCGCATCTCGACTACGGCAAGTTCGCCGACGAGCTCGACAGCATCGTACGCGCCAAATACAACACAGCCGACACCCAGGTGCACGTGCTCGGCTTCGCCCAGGCGGTGGGCGACATAGAGCACGGCGCGCAGGTGATCGTGCTGTTCTTCGGCATAGCACTTCTGGTGGCAGCGGTGCTGCTGTACATCGTCTCGCGCTCCATCTACCTGACCGCGGCGGCACTCGCCTGCTCGCTGATCGCGGTCATGTGGCAGCTCGGCATAATCACGATCATGCATATCGGCATCGATCCCATCTCCGTGCTGATCCCGTTCCTCATCCTGGCTATCGGCGTCAGCCACGGCGTTCAGATCGCGCTCTCCAACGTGCGGCTGGTGGGCGAGGGCATGTCCGCGCTCGACGCCGCGCGCGGCAGCTTTCACAACCTGCTGGAGCCAGGCGTGGTGGCACTCTGCCTCGCCGTGCTGACCTTCGTGACGGTGACCACCATCCCCGTGCCGGCGATACGCGAGCTGGCGCTGACGGCGGCCATCGGCATCGCCGTGCTTGCCGTCACCAACCTGCTGGTGCTGCCGGTGATCGCCAGCTTTGCCAGCATATCGATGGCGCGCGTGGAGGCGGCCCAGCGTGGGGCTGCGCGCTTCGAGGGCTTCTGGCGGCTGCTCGCCAGCCTCATTGCGCCGCGTTCCGCCATCGTCATATGTGCGCTGACGGCGGGGGTGGCCGGCGGTGCGCTGTTCCTCGGCCAGCCCGTGGTGGGCGACCTGCACGTGGGCGTGCCGGAACTGCGCCCGGAGAGCCGCAACAACCGCGACGCCGCGTTTTTCCAGGACAACTACTCGGTGGGTGTGGACGTGCTCGAGGTGTTTGCCGAGGGTGCGGCGAACTCCTGCCTCGATTACGACTCGATGCGGCGCATCGACGACCTGGACCATCGCCTGATCGGCGTGCCAGGCGTGCGCAGCACGTTGTTCATGGGCCACCTGATGCGGCAGGTGAACGTGCTCTACAACGAAGGCAACCCGAAATTCGACTACCTGCCGCATGACGGCAGGGTGCTGGGCCGCGACAGTTCCGCCTTCGAGCCGGCCATGGGGCTGTCGAACAACGATTGTTCGGCGATGCCGCTGATCATCTTCCTGACCGACCACAAGGCAGGAACGATCGACAGGGTCATTAAAACGATCGAAGGCTTCACCAGGACGCCGTCCAAGGCCAAGCTGCGGCTGGAACTGGCGGCCGGCACGGCCGGTGTGATCGGGGCGACGAACATCGTCGTCGAGCAGGCGCAGTTGCCCATGCTCGGCCTGGTCTATGGCATGATCATCGTGATCTGCCTCGGCGTGTTCCGCTCCGTGCGCGCGGCGATCTGCATCGTGCTGCCGCTGGCTGCCGTCTCCATCCTGGCGAATGCCGCGATGAGCGTGCTGGACATCGGGCTGAAGCTCTCCACCCTGCCGGTGACGGCACTCGGCGTGGGAATCGGCGTGGATTACGGCATCTACAAGTTCAGCCGGCTGTCCTATTACATGCGCCGCGGCTACACGCTGAACGCGGCCTACATCCAGACGCTGCGCGAGACGGGAAGTGCGGTGATCTTCACCGGCCTGTCGCTCTCCATCGGCGTGGCCACCTGGGCGTTCTCCCCGCTGCAGTTTCAGGCCGACATGGGCATGCTGCTGACGTTCATGTTCTTCATGAACATGGCGGGCGCGATCGTCGTGCTTCCGGCGATCATCGGGGTGATGGACCTCGTCGTGCCGCAGAAACGGCCGGAGGACATTGCGGCGGCGCTGGAGCCGGAGCACGGGACGGAGGCGTAGGCAGTCCTTCTCTGACAGGACGGGCAAAAAGACTTAGTCTCCCCGTCTGCAGCGAGGCACGGCCGGTTCTGGGGCAATCAATGCCGGCAGAACCGGCGCACCCCCGGCGCAGGCGGGGAGACGAAAGGTTTTATCCCTTCTTCACCTATGCCCCATCTGCCGGAGCGCATCCGCGGTGAAATCCCGCGGCGTCAACGAGACGGCATTGTAGACAGGCGCCGCGGGTTCCTGGCTGTGCAGGCCCTGGGCCAGATAGCGGTGCTGGTAGAGGTCCACATACTCGTAGCCGTCCGCCAACAGCAACGGCACCTCGGGAGCGGCGATCGGAAACGCCATCGCCGTGCGCCACAGGGCGCCGCGGCCGTCGTAACGGTCCGACACCAGTGCCTGCCAGCTGTCCTCGTCCAGGTAGATGGTGCGCCGCGTGTAGATGTGGCGGAACTCCGGTTTCAGCCTGGCTTCGACTTCCCAGACGCGGTGCAGTTCGAAGCGAATGTAGTCCGGGTTGAGCGACTCCCTGCCGATCAGGTCGGTGTAGCGTACGGAAGCGTCCTGCAGGCGGCTGTTGTTGTAGGGCACGTACATCTCGCGCCGCCCGACCAGGGTCCAGGTGTAGCGGTCGAGCGCGCCGTTGAAGAGGTCGTAGTCGTCGACAGTCTCGAGCCCGTCCGTGTCGGTGAGCGGGGTGTCGTAGTCGATTTCCGGCGCGCGGCGCACGCGCCGTTCGCCCGGATTATAGCTCCAGGCCTCGCGCGCCTGATCGTAGGGGTCCTGGTGACTGACGACCAGCGTCAGCGCGCCGGCGTCACGCGGTGGAGCGAGCACTTCCTGGCGGAACATGCTGTCCCACTGCCGGGGGTTGCTGAACCCGGCTATGTTGTAGGGCAGCATGGCGTCCTCGTGCCATTTCTGCAGGGAGTAGTCGCCACCGGGCGTGGAGATCACGTTGGTGACGTTACGCACGATCTGCGTGCCGCGCCAGCGCAGCAGCTCGTTCCACATGGCTTCCGGGCCATTATGCGGGATCGGGAACGGGATGGAGAGCGATGCGCCCTCCACGCCCTCGCCATTATGCACCAGACGGGCGCGGCTCTCGTTGGCGATGGCGTTGTCATAGATGAATTGCGGCGCCGCGGCGGTGCGGTGCGTCGGATAGACGTCCACGTGGTAGCCGCGGATCGTCCTGATCATGGCCACCGTGCCGGCCGCCAGCCTGTCGGCGTAGCGGTCGACGTTCTGCGCGGTGATCCTGAAAAGCGGCCGCTCATCGGCGAACGGATCGGGGCGAGAGCGGACGGGAGCATTGCTTTGCCTGCCGACCAGCCCGCCAGTCCAGGCCGGAATGCTGCCGTCCTCGTTTCCGGCGCGTATGGCGCCGACGGGTGTCAGGCCTTCGCCGGCGCCCGCCGCCTGAGCGGCCGTGTCCGGCAGTTTGACCACGGCCATGGCGGCCCGCGGCGACAATTCATGCAGCGGCTCGGGCGCGGCTGTTGCCGGCGCGTCGGCAACTGGAGCCGCCTCGCTCACGGCAGTGGCGGCAGCGACAGCGTGGTGGCGGCGTTTGTGGTGCCGGTGGGCGGCCGGCGCTGGTCTGTCACTGGCCGACGCCTGCGTCTGCCCGGCTTCCTGCGCCCAGGCGGGAGCAGGTGGAACCAGAACGATCCGGGTTGCCGCCAGAACCGTCGCGGTCAGCAACATGCGTCTCATCGCTACCTCACAATTTCGTAAGCGTAACTTTAACCATTATCAACTTTTCGTGTCCATGCGTTTTTTCGGGTATGCCGGCCGAAGGGTGGACACCCTAGGGCGCTGTTGCTTAGATGGGGCAACGCGCGTGAAATCGCCGCCGTTCAAGGATCGAAACACATGAAGCAGACACTGCTTGCCGCAACTATGCTTGCGGCCACGATGTTCGTGGCCGCAACTACGGCAGCTCCCGCCCTGGCGCAGACAGCCGCGGATCTCGGCCACTCGCTGACCCCCCTGGGCGCCATAAAGGCCGGCAACGCGGATGGCACTATTCCGGCCTGGACGGGCGGGCTGACGACGGCGAGCCCGGGCTACGTGGCCGGAAGCTTCCGCAAGGACCCGTTCGCCGGCGAGAAACCGCTGCTCGTCATCAACGCGCAGAACGTCGATCGCTACGCCAGCAAGCTGGCCGAGGGCACGATCGCCATGGTGCGTACGCTGCCCGGCTACCATGTGGACGTCTACCCGACGCACCGCACCGGCGCCGCCCCGCAATTCGTCTACGACAACGCCATCGCCAACGCCGGCCGGGCGCACCTCTCGGCCAACGGGCTGGACGTGGAAGATGCCAAGCTGTCCGTCCCGTTCCCCATTCCGCATAACGGCAACGAGGCGATCTGGAACCACATCCTGCGCTGGCGCGGCCACCAGCTGCAGCGCACGGTGGCCAACGCCGTCACCACGCCGTCCGGCGACTACTCGCTGACCCGCTGGCATGAGCAGATCATCTTCCCGTACAACACACCCGACATGAACAACCCGGCGAAGTGGGACAGCATGTTCTGGCAGGAAGTGCTCGCCCCGCCGCGCATCGCCGGCCAGCTCACGCTGGTGATCAGCCACCAGGACCCTGCCGAACAGCCGCGTGAGGCCTGGACCTACAACCCCGGCGAGCGCCGCGTCCGCCGCGCCCCCGAGATCAATTACGATACCCCGGTGACCAACACCGACGGCCTCGAGACGGTCGACGATTATGACATGTACAACGGCGCGATCGACCGCTACAGCTGGAAGCTGGTGGGCAGGAAGGAAGTCTACATTCCTTACAACAGCTACAAGATCCAGCTTCCCGGGGTAAAATACACCGACATCATCAAGCCTGGTGCGGTCAACCCGGACCTGCTGCGCTTCGAGCTGCACCGCGTGTGGGTGGTCGAAGCGACGCTGAAGCCCGGCTTCCGGCACATCTATGCCCGCCGCACGTTCTATATCGACGAGGATAGCTGGCAGTGCGCGATCGCTGACCGTTACGACTCACGCGGCCAGCTCTGGCGTACGGCGCTTGCTTTCGTGGAAACCGCGCCTGACGGTCCGCTCACCGGCGCGGACGGCTACGAGTTCCTCGACCTGCAGGCGCATCGCTACCTCGTACAAGGGCTGCACAGCGAGGAAGGCTCAGCGCCTACCTACATGGGTGATTCGCTGACGCCTGGTGACTACACCGCGGACGCACTGCGTCGCGTCGGCCGCAGGTAGGAAAAAGCCTTTTGTAAAGAAGGACAAATTCGGTTCCTGTCGGGGGGTGCTGAGGCAGCCGCCGACAGGGAGCAAGGCTTTGGTGCTCGTTCAAAGACGGATCGCCTGGTTGCTTGCCTCCGCGATCTCCCGACTGATCGCCGCACATGTCCGGAACATGTCGCCATACAGATGCGCCCGGGCGTCGGCCGCGCTGCCGCGCCGTGAGCGGTCATACACGCCCCAACCGATCGAGGCGGAGCGGAACAGCGAGAACGCCAGGTAGAACGGCCAGTCCTGCGCCGGAAAATCCCGCCCGACACCTGCGCAATAGCGTGTCACCAGATCAGCCTCCGACGGGATGCCCAGTGCGGTCAGGTCGGCGCCGCCCAGGCCCTTGAATGGCCCGCCGCTCTGCGGCAGGTGATAGAACGAGGCGAAATAGGCCAGGTCCGCCATCGGGTGACCGATGGTGGCCAGTTCCCAATCGAGTATCGCCAGCAGGCGCGGCCTGTCATGGGCGAACATCAGGTTGCCCAGGCGGTAATCGCCGTGCGCGATCACGGCCGGCTCGTCTGGCGGCAGATGCGCCGGCAGCCAGGTGATCAGCGCCTCCATGTCGGCGTTCGGTTCGGGGTCGGACGCCAGGTACTGCTTCGTCCAGCGGCTGATCTGGCGCGCGAGGTAGGCGTCCGGCTTGCCGAACGATCCCAACCCCGCCTGTCGCCAGTCGACACGGTGCAGCGCCGCCAGGCCGTCCGCGGCCGCGAGCCAGTAGCCGGCACGTTCGCCGCGAGGAACGGAGTGGAGTTCGAGATCGGTCAGCACGCGGCCGTCTATGTAGTCCATCACGTAGAACGCGGTGCCGATCACCGCGGTGTCTTCGCACAGCAGACGGGCGGCCGGCACCGGGGCCTCCGTCGGGCCCAGCGCGCACATCGCGGCGTATTCCCGCTCCACCGCGTGGGCGGAGGGCAGGATGGCGCCGGGCGGCTTCTTGCGCAGCACGTAGCGGCGGCCGGTGGCGTCCGTCATCAGGAAGGTGGGGTTGGACTGGCCGCCCTGGAACTGCAGCACAGAGAGCGGCAGGGATATTTCCGGCAAGATTTCCGTCAGGTAGGCGGCTAGCCGGGCTTCGTCGAAGCGGTGCTGCTCGCGCACCGCGATCATTTCGGTCATCTGACTTTTCCCATTCCCCAAGGCAAGCAATGCCTTCTCTGAAAGAAGCGAAAACTCCTGCCCCAGGCGCCGACCGCTCAGCAGCCGCCGACAGCGACAGACGTTTCCGCTTCTTTCAAGAAAGACGGCAACGTGGCCTCCCTTAGCCTGCCTTTGCCTGAAGCGTCACCAGGCCAGGGGCTGCCGATGCGTAGGGCGTGAACAGGACCTCCACCTGCGCATACCCCCAGCGCAGGTGTTCGCGCGTGATCGTCTCCACGCCCTGGCGCGTCAGCAGGTAATCAATCCAGTAGCTCGCCACGATCCAGGCGTTCACCACCAGCCTGTCGAGATCGTCGGGCGCGGCACTCAGCACGCCCTCGTCTGCCAGCCGGCCGAGCGTGCGGCGCACCTGCGTCTGCCCCGTGTCGGTCAGCTTCTTCAGGCGGGGCCGCAGGTCAGGGGCGAGACGGTATATGCTGGCGGCATAGAACAGGCGCCACTCCCACATGGCGTTGAACCAGCCTGCCAGATAGGCGCGGTAGGCTTGCGGCCGGCGGCCAAGATGCTCGCCGGCGATGCCCGCGCGGTCCAGCGCCGTCTCGAACTGTTCGAAGAGCGCTGTCACAATCTGTTCCTTGCGGCGGAAATGATAGTGCAGGTTGCCTTCGCTTATGCCCACGGCTGTCGCGATCTCCGCCGTCGTCACCTCGGCCGCGCCACGCTCGTTGAAAAGGTTGCGGCAGCAATCCAGTATGCGGTCACGGGTGCTGAGCTTGGCGTCGGACATTCCTGCGTGCCATCCGTTTCTGTGAGGCCGATTTGCTCTCCGCGAGGCCTTCGCAGGGCAAGCGCGTTGCCAGAGCGCGTCTTGCCGGCTTAGGGTGAACACCCAACACGCATGACTATGGCAAACAGGCAAGCAGGGGTCCAGACGGGCCGCCTCACACCTTCAGCCTCACCAATCATGGCCGGGCGCTCAAGCCCAGGGCCTTTCCGGAGAGACCGCCTGATGCGCGAAGCCGTTATCGTATCAACCGCACGCACCCCGATCGGGCGCGCCTATCGCGGCGCGTTCAACGACACGCAGGGCGCCACGCTGGCCGGCCACGCGGTGGCGCAGGCCGTCGCGCGAGCGAAGGTGGAGCCCGGCGAGGTCGAGGACGTGATCCTGGGCTGCGCGCTCCAGCAGGGCACCACGGGCGGCAACGTGGCGCGCCAGGCGGCCATACGTGCGGCCCTGGCGGTCACCACGTCCGGCACCACGGTGGACAGGCAGTGCAGCAGCGGCCTGCAGGCGATCTCCATCGCCTCGCAGCGCGTGATGTTTGACGGGCTGCCGGTGGCGATAGGCGGCGGGCTGGACAGCATTAGCCTGGTGCAGAATGACCATATGAACCGCTTCCGCGCCGGCGATGACTGGCTGGTGGCGCACAAGCCGGACATCTACATGGCGATGATAGACACCGCCGAGACGGTGGCCCAGCGCTACCAGATCACCCGCGAGAAGCAGGACGAATACGCGCTGGAGAGCCAGCGCCGTACCGCGGCCGCCCAGGCGGCCGGACGGTTCGACGCCGAGATCGTGCCGATGGAGAGCCGCATGGCGGTGGCCGACAAGGCGACCGGCGAGATCAGCCACAAGACCGTCACCCTTGCCAAAGACGAGGGCAACCGGCCGGAGACGAACATGGAGGGCCTGGCCGCGCTGAAGCCGGTGCGCGGCGAAGGCCACGTGATCACCGCCGGCAACGCGTCCCAGCTCTCGGACGGCGCTTCGGCCTGCGTGGTGATGGAGGCGGCCGAGGCGTCCCGCCGGGGGCTGACGCCCCTGGGCGCGCTGCGCGGCCTGGCGGTGGCCGGCTGCGAGCCGGACGAGATGGGGATCGGCCCGGGGTTCGCCATTCCGCGC
>CAHJWU010000063.1 GCA_903643085.1 Rhodospirillales bacterium | reverse complement strand
CCTCGCGCAGCACGCGGCCGCGGCCGATGGGCAGGACCTCGCCGCGCGCGGGCAAAGCGAGGCCGGTGCCCTCGCCGCGCGGGTAGCGGAAGGCGGAGGCGCGGTCGCCGATCGACGCGGAGGTGGCCACCATGTGCATCAGCTCGGCTTCGTCGGACGGCGCCATCACGACGATGTTGGGCAGGCAGCAGAGGTAGGACAGGTCGAAGCTGCCGGCATGGGTGGCGCCGTCATTGCCGACCAGTCCGGCGCGGTCGATGGCGAAGCGGACGGGCAGGTTCTGCAGCACCACGTCGTGCACCACCTGGTCGTAGGCGCGCTGCAGGAAGGTGGAGTAGATGGCGGCGAACGGCACCATGCCCTCGGCGGCCATCGCGGCGGCGAAGGTCACGGCGTGCTGCTCGGCGATGCCCACGTCGAAGAAGCGCTCGGGATACTTCTTGGCAAATTTGTCGAGGCCGGTGCCGGACGGCATGGCGGCGGTGATGGCGACGAGCGCGGGGTCGGCGTCGGCCTCGGCCATCAGGGCGTCGGCGAACACCTTGGTGTAGGTGGGCGGGCCGGCCGGTGCGCGCACCTGCTCGCCGGTGACGACGTTGAACTTGGCCACCGCGTGCAGCTTGTCCGCGGTGGCTTCCGCCGGCGCGTAGCCGTGGCCTTTCTGGGTGATGACGTGCAGCAGGATCGGGCCGTGCGCCTCGGCGTCGCGCAGGTTGCGCAGCACGGGGAGCAGGTGGTCCATGTTGTGGCCGTCGATCGGGCCGATGTAGTAGAAGCCCAGCTCCTCGAACAGCGTGCCGCCGGTGAGCAGGCCGCGGGCGTATTCCTCGGCGCGCTTGACCGTCTTCTCCAGGCCGAACGGGAAGTGCTTGGCCATGCGGGCGGCCACGTCACGCAGGTTGAGGAAGCTGCGCGAGCTCATCAGCCGGGAGAGGTAGGCGCTCATCGCACCCACGGGGGCGGCGATCGACATCTCGTTGTCGTTGAGCACGACGATGAGGCGGCTGCGGCGGGCGCCGGCGTTGTTCATCGCCTCGTAGGCCATGCCGGCGCTCATCGCACCGTCGCCGATCACCGAGATGACGTGGCGCTCCGGATGGCCCTGCAGCTCGTTTGCCACGGCGAAGCCAAGGCCGGCGGAGATGGAGGTGGAGCTGTGGGCGGCGCCGAACGGGTCGTACTCGCTCTCGCTGCGGCGGGTGAAGCCGGACAGGCCGCTTGCCTGCCGCAGCGTGCGTATGCGGTCCCGCCTTCCGGTGAGGATCTTGTGCGGGTAGGCCTGGTGGCCCACGTCCCAGATGATCTTGTCGGCCGGCGCGTCGAACACCGCGTGCAGCGCCACCGTCAGCTCCACCACGCCGAGCGAGGCGCCGAGATGGCCGCCTGTGGTGCTCACTGCGTCCACCGTCTCGGCCCGCAGCTCGTCCGCCACCTGGCGCAACTGCTCGTCGGAGAGGTTGCGCAGGTCCGCGGGCGTGGTGACGCGGTCGAGCAGCGGCGTGGCGGGGCGGCCGCCGGTTTTCAACGAAGGCGGGGTGATCCGTGGTTCGGCGGTCATGATCGGCGTTCCAACTCCATCGAGACGCTCAGCCACGTCTCCTTGCGCTCTCACGTCTTCTCAGCTTTGGCGCGACACCACCCAGGAGGCGAGCGCGCGCAGCCGGTCCGCTTCCGGCCCGAAGTGATCAAGATGGGCTTTCGACTGTTCACACAACATGCGGGCCTGGGCTTCGGCGCGCGCGATGCCTAAAATTGATACCACTGTGGCTTTTCCGGCAGCCTGGTCCTTGCCGGCCGTCTTGCCGATCTGCTCGGCGGTGCCGACCGTGTCCAGCACGTCGTCGGCGATCTGGAAGGCGGCGCCGATGTCGCGCCCGTAGGCGGCGATCTGGGTGCGCACCTGCCAGGGCGCGCGGCCGAGTATGGCGCCGGCCTCCGCCGCGTATTGTATCAGGCGGCCTGTCTTGAGCGCGTGCAGGCGGGACACCTCGCCCAGGGTGAGCGCGCGGCCCTCGGCCTGCATGTCGATCATCTGGCCGCCCGCCATGCCGCGGGCGCCGGCGGCCAGGCCCAGCGCGCAGACCAGCTCGCAGCGCGCGGCGGGGTCGGAATGGGTGTCCTCCTCGGCCAGCACCTCGAAGGCGCGGGCCTGCAGCGCGTCGCCTGCCAGTATGGCGGTGGCCTCGTCGAAGGCGCGGTGGGTGCTGGGCTTGCCGCGGCGCAGGTCGTCGTCATCCATCGCCGGCAGGTCGTCATGGATGAGGGAATAGGCGTGGAGCATCTCGACGGAGGCGGCCACACGGGCGGCGCAGGCGGGCGCCACCTTGAACAGGCCGGCGACCTCCATGACGAGGAAGCCGCGCAGGCGCTTGCCGCCGCCCAGGGCCGCATAGCGCATCGCCTCGATCAGGCGGGCTTCCAGCCCGGCTTCCAACGGCAGCAGGCTGTCCAGGCAGGTCTCCACCTCGGCCGCGCGGTCGCGCAATGCGGCCATGAGGGCGGCTTGCGGGGCGCCCTGCCGGCCGATCTGCAGGCTGTCCGCGGTCATGCGCGCTGTTCCACCGCCTTGAGGGCGAGCGAGCCGTCGGATTTCTCCACGATGGCCTGCACCCGGGCTTCCGCCTCGGCCAGCTTGGCCTCGCAGTGGCGGCGCAGGGCGGTGCCGCGCTCGTAGCAGGTTATGGCGTCCTCCAGTTTCTGCTGCCCGCCTTCCAGGCCGCGCACGATGCGCTCCAGTTCGGCCAGGGCGTCCTCGAAGGAGAGGCCGGAGATTGTGTCCGACATGATTCGGTTCCGATAACCTCAAAAAATGGAGAAAGAAAGGCGGGGTGGGTCGGAGGAAAGAAAGCAGGCAGTTCTTTTTTGAAAAAAAGAACCAAAAAACTTTTGACTCCGCTGTCGCGCCGTGTGGAGAGGTCCGCGACAGCGCAGACAAAAGCTTTTTGCTTCTTTTTCTCGAAAAAGAAGGCTTTTCTTGCCTTCTCAAAAATCCAGATCCGCGTAGTGAACCGGCGGATCGACGCCCGCGACTCGGTCCGCCAGAAGCGGCCGGAAACTGGGCCGGGACTTCACCCGGGAATACCAGTCCCGTGCCGCAGCACTGATCGACCAGTCCACCTCGCCGGTGAAATCCAGCGCGGACAGGTGCCCGGCGGCGGCGAAATCGGCCAGGCTGAGCTCGTTGCCGGCCAGCCAGCGGCGCTGTTCAGCGAGCCAGCCGATATATTCCAGGTGGCCGCGCAGGTTCGTGTAGCCGGCGCGTATCAGGTTCACGTCAGGATTGCCGCGGCCGAACAGGCGCTTCATCTGTTTTTCGCCCAGCAGGTTGCGGGTGACCTCGGTGGCGAACTTGCCGTCGAACCAGGCGACCAGGCGGCGGATTTCCACGCCCTCGCCCAGGGTGCGGCCGAGCATGGGGGTGTCCGGGTAGGCCTCCTCCAGGTACTCGCAGATGACGCTGCTGTCCGGGATGACGAGGCCGTTGTCCTCCACCAGCACGGGCACGGTGCCGGCGGCGTTCATCGCCAGGAAATCCGGGCGGCGCTCCCAGACGCGCTCCACCTTCAGCTCGAACGGCAGCCGGCGCTCGGAGAGCACCAGGCGCACCTTGCGGGCGAACGGGGAGAGCGGAAGATGGTAGAGAATACGCATGGGCGCGCCTTATGGCATCCGTGCCGCGCTGCGCCAAATTACGGAGGAGGAGTTCAGGCCGTGGATGCTGACAGGCTGGTGACGATGGCCAACCAGATTGCCGCCTTCCACCGGCGGCGGCCGGCGGGCGAGGCGGCCGTGGAGGTGGCGGCGCATGTGGAGCGCTTTTGGGAGCGGCGCATGCGGCACGCGGCCTACGCGCATCTGGATGCGGGCGGGGCGGGGCTGGACGCCAACGCTTCGGCGGGGCTGGCGCTGCTGCGGGCGCGTGAGGCTGGGCGGGGTGGGGTGGATCCTGCGGCGGTGTCTGAGGTTCAGGCGCCTTTGGAGGCTTAGAGGAAGCAAGGAAGGCCTTCTTTTTTGAAAAAAAGAAGCAAAAAACTTTTGTCCCTCACGCTTGCGGCGGCGCGCGTGTCCGTTTTGCGAGGCGCGCTGTTGCAACTGGCGGCGACAGCGGAGTCAAAAGTCTTTTGCTTCTTTTCTTCAGAAAAGACGGCCTTGCTCAGGCTCTCAGCGCCTCGCCGGTTTCGTCCAGTTTAACAGGCAAGTATTTTTCATATTCCTTCGGCACCACGCACCAGAAATGCGCGCGTTCCTGGTCCCAGTCGTGCAGCAGCATGGCGGCGTAGCGGCTGCGGGTTTCTTTCGCGTGTTCTTCGACCAGGGTGCGGAGGTGGTTTTCCCAGTGGCCGGAGGAGAGGCGGCGCCAGGTCAGGGTGTCCGGGTTCACGCGTGACGCGAAGCGTTCGCGCGGGTCATAGACATAGGCCATGCCGCCGGTGAAGCCGGCGCCGAAATTGTCGCCCACGTCGCCCAGGATCACCACTTCGCCGCCTGTCATGTATTCGCAGGCGTTGCTGCCGCAGCCTTCGATGACCGCCAGCGCGCCGGAGTTGCGCACGGCGAAGCGTTCGCCGGCCTGACCCGCGGCGAAGAGCCTGCCCGAGGTGGCGCCGTAGAGGCAGGTGTTTCCCAGGATGGTGTTGTTCTGGCTCAGCAGCTCGGAACTTGGCGAGGGGCGTATGACGATGGTGGCGCCGGAGAGGCCTTTGCCGACGTAGTCGTTGGCGTCACCCATGACTTCGATGCGCAGGCCTTGCACGGCGAAGGCGCCGAGGGACTGGCCGGCGCTGCCGTGCAGGCGGACGGTTACGTGGCCCGGGGCCAGGCCCGTCATGCCGAACTGGCGTACGATGCGCGAGGAGAGCTTGGTGCCGATGGCGCGGTGCGTGTTGCGTATGCCGTATTGCAGCTGCATTTTCTCGCCGCGGTCGAACAGGGCCTGAGCGTCGGCGATCATCTGCGCGTCGAGTGTTTCGGGGACTTCGTTGCGGCCTTCTCGGGTGCAGAACTTGGCGTGGTTGCCGGAATCGGCCTGGGCGAGGATGGGGTTGAGGTCCAGGTCATCCAGCAGGTCCGAGCCGCGGCTGACCTGGGCCAGCAGGTCACTGCGGCCGATGACGTCCTCCAGCCTGCGGAAGCCGAGTTCGGCCAGGATGCCGCGCACGTCCTCGGCGATGAAGCTGAAGAGGTTTATGACTTTTTCGGGCGAGCCTTCGAATTTCTGGCGGAGCTCTTCGTCCTGCGTGCAGACGCCAACGGGGCAGGTGTTGGAGTGGCACTGGCGCACCATGATGCAGCCCATGGCGACGAGCGAGGCGGTACCAATGCCGAACTCCTCGGCGCCCAGCATGGCGGCGATCACCACGTCGCGTCCGGTTTTCAGGCCGCCATCCGCGCGCAGTTTCACGCGGTGGCGCAGGCGATTGAGCATGAGCACCTGGTGGGCTTCGGACAGGCCCATCTCCCAGGGCAGGCCGGCATATTTCACCGACGTTTGCGGCGATGCGCCGGTGCCGCCGACATGGCCGCTTATCAGGATGGCGTCGGCTTTCGCCTTTGCCACGCCGGCGGCGATTGTGCCGATGCCTGAGCGGGCCACGAGCTTCACACAGACGGTGGCATCGGGGTTGATCTGCTTTAGGTCGTAGATGAGCTGGGCGAGGTCCTCGATCGAGTAGATGTCGTGGTGCGGCGGGGGGCTGATCAGGGTGACGCCCGGGGTAGAGTGGCGCAGTCTGGCGATCAGGGAGGTGACCTTGAAGCCGGGGAGCTGGCCGCCTTCGCCCGGCTTGGCGCCTTGCGCCATCTTGATCTCGATCTCGCGGCAGGCGTTGAGGTACTCGGCGGTGACGCCGAAGCGGCCCGAGGCGATCTGCTTGATTGCGGAAGAAGCGTTGTCGCCGTTCGCGCGGGGTTGGGCGCGGGCGGGGTCCTCGCCGCCTTCGCCGGAATCAGAGCGCGCGCCGATGCGGTTCATCGCGATGGAGAGCGTCTCGTGGGCTTCCGGGCCCAGAGCGCCGAGCGAGATGCCAGGTGCGAGCAGGCGTTTGCGGATTTCGGTGATGCTTTCGACGCTGTCCACCGAAACCGGCGTGCAGCGTTCGCGGCGGAAATCCAGCAGGTCCCGCAATGCCACGGCGGGCATGCGGCGAACGGCTTCGGCGTAGCGGCGGTAGATCTGGTAGCTGTCCGTCGCCACGGCGGTTTGCAGCATGTGGATCAGGCCGCCGTCGAAGGCGTGCGTCTCGCCGCGGCGGCGCAATTTGTAGAGGCCGCCCACGGGAAGGGTGACGAATTCGGCGTTCCAGGCGGCGCGGTGCAGCGAGAGCAGGCGGCGGGCGATGCCTGACAGGCCGATGCCGGAGATGCGCGACTGCATGCCGGGGAAGAACTCGCCCACCAGCGCGCGCGACAGGCCGATCGCCTCGAAGTTGTAGCCGCCGCGATAGGAGGAAATGACCGAGATGCCCATCTTGGACATCGTCTTCAGCAGGCCCTTGTCGACGGCTTTTTTGAAGCGGCCGACGGCGTCCTTCAGGGTGAGCTGGCCGAACAGGGCGCGGCGGTGGCGGTCCGCGATGCTTTCCTGTGCGAGATAGGCGTTCACCGTGGTCGCACCCACGCCGATGAGCACGGCGAAGTTGTGTATGTCCATGCATTCGGCGGCGCGCACGTTGAGGCTGGTGAAGGTGCGCAGGCTGCAGGAGACGAGATGCGTGTGCACGGCGCCGGTGGCGAGGATCATCGGGATCGGCACGCGCGCGGCACTCTGGTGTTCGTCCGTCAGCACGACGTGGGTGCAGCCTTCGCGCACGCCTTCTTCCGCCTGGCGGCGGACGCGCTGAATGGCCTGGCGCAGGCCGGCCTCGCCGTCTTCCACGGGGAAAGTGCAGTCCACAACGATCGCGGAGGCGCCCATCATGCGCAGCATAGCCTCGAACTCGGCGTTGCTGAGCACGGGCGATTCCAGTTGCAGCAGGTCGCACTGGCTGCTGTCCTGGTCCAGCACGTTGCCCAGATTGCCGAGGCGTGTCTTGAGGCTCATCACGCGTGTTTCGCGCAGGCTGTCGATCGGCGGGTTGGTGACTTGGGCGAAGTTCTGGCGGAAGTAGTGGTGCAGGCCGCGGTATTGTTCGGAGAGCACGGCGATGGGCGTGTCGTCGCCCATGCTGCCGGTGGCCTCCGTGCCGTCTTCCACCATCGGGTGGAGGATGGTTTCCAGTTCCTCCAGCGTCATGCCGACGGCGAGCTGGCGACGGCGCAGCGTTTCGCCCTGGTAGTAGATCGGCTCCGGCGCGTCGGTCTTGACGATGTGGTCGATCTTTTTCACGCGCGCCGTCCATGCGCCGTAGGGGTGGCGGGCGGCAAGCATGTCGAGCACGGCGTCGTTCTTCAGGAACCGGCCGTCTTCGAGGTCGACGGCGACCATCTCGCCCGGCCCGATACGGCCTTTTTCGATGACGAGGTTCTCTTCCAGATTTACCATGCCGGTTTCCGAGCCGAGTATCAGCATGCCGTCCGTGGTGACGGAGTAGCGCAGCGGGCGCAGACCGTTGCGGTCGAGGCCGGCGATGGCCCAGCGCCCGTCTGTGGCGCACATCGCGGCCGGCCCGTCCCAGGGTTCCATCACCGCGTTGCAGTACAGGAACATGTCGATGTGTTCCTGTTTCATGGTGGCGTCGTTGCCGGTGCTGGCGGGTATCATCAGCGCTTTTGCCATCGGCGCGTCGCGGCCGGCGTGGATGAGGAGCTCGAAGACGTTGTCCAGCACGGCGGTGTCGCTGCCGCTGGCCTGGATGACCGGTTTTATGTCGTCGATATAGGCGTCGAGTTCGCCCGCGGCGAGGCGCGTCTCGTGGCTCTTCATCCAGTTTGTGTTGCCGGAGACGGTGTTTATCTCGCCGTTATGGGCGAGCGTGCGGAAGGGTTGCGCCAGTTTCCAGGTGGGGAACGTGTTGGTGGAATAGCGCTGGTGGTAGATGGCGAAGCGGCTGATGAAGCGGGGGTCGGTGAGGTCCGGATAGAAGGTGGCGAGGTGCTCGGCTAGGAACATGCCCTTGTAGATAATGGATCGGCAGGACAACGAGCAGATGTAGAGCTCGGGTATCTGGGCGGCGATGGCGGCTTTCTCTATGCGGCGGCGGATGACGTAGAGGTCCCGCTCGAAGACTTCCGGCGCGCTGCGTGGGGTGTTGCGCACCATGATCTGTTCGATTTCGGGGCGCGTCTGGTTGGCTTTTTCGCCGATCACGCTGACGTCTATCGGGACCTGGCGCCAGCCGTAGATCTGGTAGCCGAAGCGGAGGATTTCGGTTTCGGTTATTTGTCGGCAGCGTTCCTGGGCGGCGAAGTCGGTTTTCGGCAGGAAGACCATGCCCACGGCGATCTGGCCGTCCTGGGCGCGTTCGCCGCCGCGTTCTATGGCTTCGGCGAAGAAGTCTTGCGGGATTTCTATGTGTATGCCGGCGCCGTCACCGGTCTTGCCGTCGGCGTCCACGGCGCCGCGGTGCCAGAGGGCGCTGAGCGCGTCTATGCCGGCTTGCACGATGGCGCGGCGGGGTTTGCCGTCCAGGGAGGCGATCAGGCCTACGCCGCAGGCATCGTGTTCCTGGGCTGGGGTGTAGGTGTGTTCTAGACGGGCGACGTTGGCGTGCCAGTCGGATGCGAACGACACTGTCATTGTACGTGTCCTGTAGCAGGCGCGGTTGATTTCGCGGCGGAGCTGGACAGAGTGTCCGCAGCAGCCATCATATGGCCGAAAAAGTCTTTAAAAGACGCGCGTTGGGCTGCAGCGAGCTCCGGTGCAAGTCGCCTACCATTTTGAACGAGCTTCTGACCAACAGCGCCTCGATAAAACGCAAGGATGGTGACCAACTCATCGTGCGAAAACGCCGTGGCCAGCGACTGTTGTCTGATTTCGAAAAGCTTCTGCTCCTGGGCTTCAAGTGAGGGCTTGATCATCTGGAAGAAGCTCTCTGCCTGCGCGTTCGAGAAGTTGTGCGATTTTGCCTGAGCGGCGACGAAATTTGAGCGCCAGCTCTTTTCAAGTTGTGCCCTGTCAGGCTTCTCGCCCATTGCAACAAGCGCATCAGCCGCGAGACTAAGCTGTGATGGGTCAGTTGCAGCCGCCTGCGCGATCGCGTTCCCTAGGGTACAGGCGACCAGCATGGCGGAGGCAATCACCTTCAGCATCTGCCTCACTCCGCCGCCGCAAGCATCGCCGACGTCCGCGCGCTCGGCTGCAGATAGGCGTGTATGCGCGCTGCCGCATCCCGCCCGTCGCGTATCGCCCACACCACCAGGCTGGCGCCGCGCACGATGTCACCGGCCGCGAACACGCCGGGCAGGCTCGTCTCGAACGAGGTGTGGTTCACCTTCAACGTGCCCCAGCGCGTCACCGCCAGCGCCTCCTGGCCCCAGAGCTGCGGCAGCGGCTCGGGATCGAACCCGAGCGCCTTGATCACCAGGTCGGCCTGCAGGTTGAAGTGGCTGCCGTCCACCACCTCGACAGATTGCCGGCCGGAGGCGTCGGGCAGGCCCAGGCGCATGTGCACCGCGCGCACGGCGTTCACATGGTTGTCGCCCAGGAACGCTTCGGGCGCGCTCAGCCAGACGAAGCGCACGCCTTCTTCTTCCGCGTTGGTCACCTCGCGGAAGCTGCCGGGCATGTTCGCCCTGTCGCGCCGGTAGAGGCAGCTTACGGACGCGGCCCCCTGGCGTATGGAGGTGCGCACGCAATCCATCGCGGTGTCGCCGCCGCCTATCACCACCACGTGCTTGCCGGCCGCGTCCAGCAGGCCGCTGTCGAAACCGGGCACCTCGTCGCCCAGGCCCTTGCGGTTGGAGGCGATAAGGAAGTCCAGCGAGGCCACGATGCCGGGCAGGCCGGAGCCGGGGCCGCCTATGTCGCGCGCCTGGTACACGCCGGTGGCCAGCAGGACCGCGTCGTGGCGGGCGCGCAATTCGGCGAACGTCACGTCCGTGCCCACCTCCGTGTTGAGGTGGAACACGATGCCGCCCTGCTCCAGCAGCCGCCAGCGGCGCAGCACGATGTCCTTTTCCAGCTTGAAGCCGGGGATGCCGTACATCATCAGGCCGCCCACCCGGTCATGCCTGTCATAGACGTGCACCTGGTAGCCGCGCCGGCGCAGTTCCTCGGCCGCCGCCAGCCCGCCGGGGCCCGCGCCCACCACGCCTATGCTCTGGGACAGCTCCTGGCGGGGGGCCACCGGCTTCACCCACCCCTGGGTGAACGCGTGGTCGGTGATGAAGCGCTCGACGGCGCCGATGGTGACGCTTTCGAAGCCGCGCTCGATGACGCAGTTGCCCTCGCACAGCCGGTCCTGCGGGCAGATGCGGCCGCAGATCTCGGGGAAGTTGTTGGTGGCCGCGCTCACCTCGTAGGCCTCGTCCAGCCGGCCCTCCGCGGTCAGCTTCAGCCAGTCCGGGATGTTGTTGTTCAGCGGGCAGTGGATGGAACAGAACGGCACGCCGCACTGGCTGCACCGGCTGGACTGGGCTTCTGCCAGCGGGACGGCGAAATCGCGGTAGATCTCGTCGAAATCGGCCACGCGCGCCGCCGTGTCCCGCTTGTCCGGCTGGTGTTGCGGCATCGTGGTGAACTGCAGCATCCGGTCCGCCATGGACAACCTCCTCGCGCGTCCGCTGGAGCGGCTCTGCGGGAAGCATTAAGTAAGCGTTCCGGCTGATGCGAGGCATAAAACGCCGGCAGGTCAGCTTGGCTGACCTATTTATCCGGGTTTTCCGCCGTTTGCTTGGCAGCCCTGCGTGCGGCGGTCGTTTATTACGGCCGTTCCGGACTCATCGGCGCGCCGGCCCGCAGCCCGCCCTTGCGGAACCGGGCAAGGTAGGCCGGGACGACCAGCTCCATCGGCGTGGGCGTCACGCCGAGTGCGGTCAGGCCCGGCACCGCAGGGTCGGCCACGTTGTCACGCCGCAGCAGCAGCAGCTGGTCGCTGGTCAGCCCGCTGAACGGGATCCGGGCCATCAGGGAAGCCACGGCGTCCGGCATCGCCACCAGCGGCCGGTGCCGGCCGATCTGCGCCAGTATCCAGCCGAGGATTTCGCGGAAGGTCATCACCTTCGGCCCGCCCAGCTCGTAGGTGTGTCCTGCCGCGTCCGGCCGGCTGATGGCGCCCATCACCGCGTCCGCCACGTCGCCCACGAACACCGGCTGGAAGCGGCTGGCGCCGGCGATCACCGGCATGACGGGGCTTACCAGCGCCAGGCCGGCGAAGCGGTTGAAGAACTGGTCCTCCGGCCCGAACACCAGAGACGGCCGCAATATGGTGGCCTGCGGGAAGTACTGGCGCACCAGGCGTTCGCCCTCCGCCTTCGTGCGCGCGTACTGGGACGGGCTGGCGGCGTCGGCGCCGATGGCGGACATCTGCACCAGCTTCTGCACGCCTGCGGCGGCGGCCAGTCGCGCCACGCGGCCGGCGCCCTCGGCCTGTATGGCGGCGAAATCGCCGGCTCTGCGCTCGGCCAGGATGCCCACCAGGTTGACCACGATGTCCGCGCCCTCGATGGCGCGCGCCAGCGTGCCGTCCGCGGTTATGTTGGCGTAGAGCGGCACCACCTGGCCGACCCGGCCCATCGGGCGAAGCGACATCGCGGTCTCGGGGTCGCGCACCGCCACGCGGACCACGTGGCTGGCGGAGGCCAGGCGTTTGACGACGTAGCGCCCGAGGAAGCCGGACCCGCCGATGACGGTGGCGACGCTGCGTGATTCCATGGCGGGGCTCCTGGTGGCTACTGCCCTAGTAGGAAAGCCCTGGGCAGGCGGCAAGCAAGACAGGGAGACGGCCGGCCGTTTTTGACCGGCGTCACTGCGGCACGAACGCCGCCTCCCGCCGCGGGAAATCCACCGACACGCTGCGGAACAGGCGCAGCACGTCCATGCCCAGCAGCATCGCCGGCTTGTCGCGCAGGCCGAACTGACGGAACGTTTCCAGATCCGCGTAGGCGATCGGCACGCCGCGCAGCTCGATGCCGCCCAGGCTGATCGCGGCGATCCTGTTCGTGCGCGCCGGCGTGCTGCCGCCCGTCACGCTGATCACGTCGTTTGTCGGCGGCCGCCGCGCCGCCGCGGCCGAACTCATCAGCCGCTGCAGGGCGGCGTTGCCGAGCGTGTTCTGCGCGCCGGAATCCAGGATGACGAAGACGCGCTGGCCGTCGGCCTGCGCATCCACCAGCACCAGCTGGCCGAAGCGGCTGCGGCCATGCACCACGATGGCGTTGGCCAGCTCCGCCCAGGGTTGCGAGGCGCTGGCGGCGAAGGTCCTGGCCCCGAAATCCATCAGCACGCGCTGGTCGTGCAGGCTGTCGATACCGAGCATGCCGTCCGCACCGATATTGGCGGCTTCGAGCACGGCCGCTTCCACGCCATGCACGCCGCGCTCGCCGAAGGACAGGCTGTCCAGCACGGCCGTATGCACCTGGGCCGAGCCGGCGGTGTCGTGCAGCCGCACGTCCGCGCCGGCGGGAAGCCTCAACCGGGTGGCCAGGCTGCGCGAGATCACGGTGCGGTCCGCGCCGGTGTCCACCACGAAGGAGAACGGGCCGTGCCCGTTCACCATCACGGGGATGGTCATGCGCGCGGCCCGATCCTGGTCCGCCGGAATGGCCGGCGCCGCGCGCGCCGCAAGGCAGGACGACGCGGCAAGCAGGCACAACCAGGCAGCGGCGCGCGGCATCGGAGGGTCCTCCCGCGGGCAGGGGATTGTGGGAGCGGAAGCAAGCAAGGCCTGCTTTTTTGAAAAAAAGCAGCAAAAAACTTTTCCTCCCTGTTGGCGAACGTTTCAGCGCCCGCCGACAGGGAGCAAAAGTTTTTTGGTCCTTTTTTTCAAAAAAGGACTGCTTGCTTCCTGTGAGTTGT
>CAHJWU010000062.1 GCA_903643085.1 Rhodospirillales bacterium | reverse complement strand
GGCCAGGCGCAACCTGCCCGTCAGCACGTCCTGCCTATTACCGGAAAACGCGGCGGTGCCTGCCTGTGCCACGGCCGGTCTCCCAGGCCAGTCGGTGCGAAGCCGGCCCCCTCGGCCATGGCGTCCCCGCAAGACCGGCCCGCGCAAGCCCGGCCCGCACAAGACTGGCCCGCGCAAGACCGGCCGCGCAAGACTGGCCGCCTGTAGCTGACGTGCGGGAGCTCGATGAGACGGCCTTACGCGCTGGCCTGCCTCGGCCTGCTGTGCTCCGGCGCGCCGGGCAAGGCGGGCGCGTCTCCCATCGCCGTCGTCGCGGCGGAGAACTTCTATGGCGACGTCGCGGGGCAGCTCGGCGGCCCCGGCGTCGCGGTCGCCAGCATCCTGGCCAGTCCGGACCAGGACCCGCATCTGTTCGAAATCAGCCCCTCCGTGGCCCGCGCGGTCTCTGCCGCGCAGGTCGTCATCTACAACGGCATCGATTACGACCCGTGGATGCAGTCGCTGCTGGCGGCGGCCCAGGCGCCTGGCCGCCAGGTCATCGCCGTGGCCTCTCTCGCCGGCCACAGGCCGGGCGACAACCCGCACATCTGGTATCAGCCCGAGACGATGGCGCTGCTGGCTGACGCCCTCGCGGCACGCTACGCCGCGCTGGACCCGGCCCACGCCCAGGACTACGCGCACCGCCTCTCCGTGTTCCAGGCCTCACTGGCGCCGGTCTTCCTGCGTATCGCCACCCTGCGCCGCAGGCTTGGCGGCCTCCAGGTGACCGCGACCGAGCCGATCGTCGGCTACCTGTTCGCCGCCCTCGGCATGATCTCCCGCAACCAGGATTTCCAGCGTGCGGTGATGAACGAGACGGAGGTCAGCGCCACCGGCCTCGCGGCGTTCGAGACAGACCTGCGGTCCCACCGCATCAGGCTGCTCGTCTATAACAGCCAGGCCAGCGACGCCGTGGCCGACCGCATGCGGGCGATCGCGGTGGCGGCGGGCGTGCCCACGCTCGGCGTGACCGAGACCGAGCCGCCAGGCACGACCTACCAGGCCTGGATCATGCGCGAGCTAGACGCGCTCGACAAAGCCGTTCCGGCGGCCGCACCCTGACGCGGCCACGCGGTTGCGAAGCTAGGCAAGGCCTTCTTTCTTGAAAGAAGCAAAGAACTTTTACTTTCCCGCATCGTCAGCGTGTGTGTGTTTCGGTAGAAGCCGGACGCCGCAGATGCGGAAAAGTAAAAGGTTTTTGCTTCTTTTTCTCAAGAAAGAAGGCCTTTCTTGCTGTCGCCGCTAATCAGTAAGGCGAGGGCGGTCCCGCAACCAGGGCATCGATCAGCGCGGGGCCTTCGGGTGAACCGACGCCCGTAACGTCGTCAAAGGACGGGGTGCAGGTGAACACGCCGCTCTTGCCGGATTTCTGGTCGTGAAACAGCTTCGTGTAGGTCTTGAGCGAGGCCAGTGCGTAGAGCGTCGGGTTCAGCCAGCCCACGACCGGCTTGCCCGCGGCCGCGGCCTGCTGGTTGGCCAGCGCGACGTAGCCCGCCCAGATCGGCGACGCATAGCTGGTCCCGCCCGCGACGCCGCAGCCGCCGTTGCTGCAGAAGAACATGTTCACGTTTGCCTGCGCCGCCACGTCGGGCACGTTGCGCAGGGTCTTGGACCCTTTGTTGGCCTGGTTGATGAACGGCTTCTGGTAACTCTGGATCTTGATCCTCTTGTCCAAAGACGGCCCGCCGGCGCTGCCGTTCCAGCCCGTCTCGCCCTTCCACGCGCCGCCCGGCCCGTCCGTCACCAGGTCGGTGCCGCCGACGCCGGTGATGTTGGCACTCTCCTCCGGCCACGGCCCGCTGTCCTGCAGGTTGCTGTAATCGCCGCTCGCGGTGAGGTTGGTCTGGCCCTGCGCCTCGAACTCCTTGAAGATCGCCTCGTCGGTGGCGAACCTCTCGTTCCAGCCCCAGGACGTGCTGAGCTGCTTGCTGGTGTTGTCGGTGGCCATCCTGTTCAGCACGTCTTCCGGCCCGCCGACATACACCTGGACCTGCGACAGTCCGGGGGCGACCGAGATGGCGTATTCTATGTCGATGGCCTGCTCGCCATCGTCGCACTTGCCCGTGCAATTGAGGGGCGTGCTGTCCGTGGCGATGCCCACCACCTTGACGTTGAGCGGCTGGTTCACCGTCTTGAAGTAGGTCTTCACGCTGGCGATGTTATAGCCCGCGAGTTCCATCAGGCCGAGCGACTGGCCGGCTCCGTCGAGCGCACCCGAACCGTAATAGGCCGCCCTCATGTCGCTGCCGATGAACGCGCCGTTCGGGCCGGACCCGGTCGTCCGCGGCGCCGCCTGGTCGGCGGCGTAGACAAGGCGTGGTTTCGCCAGGACGAAGTCGTCGAGGCCTGAGACCTCCAGGATCGGCGTTGCCAGATCGAGGGTCGGCAGGCGGTCAGGCGCCAGGAAGCTGCGCGCTTCCGACGGATGGCGGTACAGGCCCATGCGCACGTGGAGTACGCGCTCGACGTCCGCGACGCTGCCCTCCGCGTCGAACAGGAAATTGTTCGCGGCGTTCGCGGTGACCTTGAACCCGCTCGCCTCGAAAAATTTCGCGGCGCTGCGGTAATCTTCCTGTGCCGGGCCGAAACGCGCGGTGAATTCGCCCACGGAGAGGAACTTCCGGTAGGACGGATTTTTCGGATCGTAGAGGCCGTGCACGAAGCTGTCGAGTTCGGCGCCATGCCGTTGCGGCAACGCGATCACCAGCTTCATGCGCGCCGACGGATCGGGAAGGTCAAGCAGCACGGCACGCCGGCTCGCGACCGCATCGGGGATGCGCGTCGCCAATGTCGGCGTGGCGGCGTGTCCGGGCGCCCAGGCAGCCAGGGCCGCGCCGGCGAGAAGGACCCTGCGAGCCCAGTTGTTCTGACTATGCGTCAACATGGTATCCGCCCTCGTGCCGTTGATCGGTCCAGTTAGCCCGATGACGTTGTTTCGCCAAGGCCTTCGTGCAAGCCGTTCCCGCATCGCGACGATTGCGTCGGATGTCATGCAGCCTCCTCCCAGCACCGCAGACCCAGCACCGCAAACAACGTGCATCGAATGTCGCCGGCGTGCGCCTAGCTGCAACATTGAGGGACAAGCACAGAAAAGCCTTGAGCGCGGATTGCTGTTCCGTTTATGTGGCGCAAAAATGCCAGGGGGCACCGATCAGTGAGAAACATAAGTCTTCCGATTGTTGTCGCCTGCGCCCTGACGGCCTCCGCAGGCGCGGGCGCCGCTCCGCTGCACTGGCCGCTGCCGGCCGGCAGCACGGAGCAGAACGGGCTGCCGCAGACGTTGAAAACCCACAGGATCACCAATGCCGCGCTGCCGCCGCTGCCGGACACCGGTGTGCATCCCGATGCGCAAGCCGGGCTGGCGCGCACGTATTCCGGCACGCCAATAGACGTGCTCAACTATCATTACGACACCTACCCCACAGGCTGGAACCGCAGCGAGACGGACCTGACGCCTGCCACCGTCGCCTCGGCGAGCTTCGGCAAGCTCAGCACGCTGAGCGTGGACGGCAACGTGTTCGCGCAGCCTCTCATCGCGTCCGGGGTCACGCTTGCTGACGGCAGCAGGCACAACGTCCTGATCGTGGCGACGGGCCACAACAGCGTCTACGCCTATGACGCGCAGAATTACGCGGTTCTGTGGCATGTCAGTCTCGGCACGCCGCAGGCCAGCGGGGATGTCGGTTGCGGCGATGTCGAGCCCGAGTACGGCATATCCAGCACGCCGGTCATCGTGCGCAACGGCAGCGGCGGCACGATCTACGTCGTGAGCGCCACCGAACCCGCGAAGATGTCGTTTCACACGCAATTGCATGCGCTGGATCTGCTGACGGGCAAAGACACGATCGCGCCGCGCGAGATCAACCCGCAGGCCAAGCTGAAATCGGGCGGCATCCTGCATTTCGACCCGCAGAACCAGTGGAACCGCACCAGCCTGGTGTATGCGAACAACGCGGTCTATGTCGGTGTCGGCTCGCATTGCGACAACAACTCCGGCAGCATTTCGGGCTGGCTGCTGCGTTACGACGCGACCACCCTGAAGCCGGCCGGCGCCTTTAACACGATCAGGTCGGCCGCCGGCTACGAACTCGCCAGCATCTGGATGAGCGGCTACGCGCCGGCGATCAACGATGCCGGTGACGTGCTTGCCATCACCGGCAACGGCAATTTCAGCCTGCAGAGCGGCAGCGAGGGGTATGGCGAGAGCATAATCGCCCTGTCCGGCGACATGAAGATACTGCGCGGCACGTTCACCCCGTCGAACTGGCAGGACCTCAACAACAGCGACAGCGATTTCGGCTCCGGCGGCGTGATGGCGATACCGGTGGTCGCAGGTCAGGCGTCGCCGCCTCTGGCCATCGGCGCCGGCAAGGACGGCAACGCGTATGTGGTGAACACCGCCAAGCCCGGCGGGACGGCGCTGCGCGGGCATAAGCCGGTGCTGACGCTTCCGCTCGCCACCTGCTTCTGCGCGCCCGCCTACTACATGACGGCCGCCGGCGGCGTGCTGTTCTACCAGACGTCGAACGACGCCGTGCGCGCCTACAGCGTCGGTGTCGGCGCCACCCCGGCGCTCACCCAGATCGCCGCCAGCACGGACCAGGCCGGGTTCGGCGGGTCCTTTCCCGTCGTCTCCACGAACGGGAGCACGGCCGATACCGGCATCGTCTGGGCGCTGGAGCGTGGCTCGACCATGCAGCTCAGGGCGTACAGGGCGTCCACCCTCGGCGCCCCGCTGTTCCAGGCGAACTCCGGCAGCTGGTCCAACGGCAGCCGCGGCTGGCTGACGCCTCTGGTCGCCAACGGCCGGGTCTATGCGCCGGCCGCGGGCACGGTGACGGTGTTCGGCCTGACCAAATGACGCGGACAGGGCACTGACCGCGTCCGGCGGTCAGTGCCCTGTCCGGCCCGTCGTCGCCCTCAGTGACCCGTCTGGCCCATCTTCGCCATCTGGTTGAGCGCGACCTCTGGGGCGAGGCGGCTCAGCGCCTTGAGCAGGTTGCTCTGGCCGGGGCGTATCTCCTGCTTGCCGGCCTCGATACCGGCGATGGTGCGGCGAACCAGCTCGGCCGGGTCCATCGCCTTCATGCCTTTCGTTTCTTTCTCGAATTCGCCGCGAAACAGCTTGGTCTCGACGCCGGGCGGCGCGAGTTCGACGACGGTGACGCCGCTGCCTCGGAGCTGGACGCGCAGTGACTGGCTGAACGAGTGCATGCCCGCCTTGGTCGCGCAGTAGACCGGCGAGACCGGCATCGGCACGAAGGCCAGCCCGGACGAGACGTTGACGATCAGCGCGTTCGGACGGGTCTTCAGATGCGGCAAAAATTGCTGCGCCATGCGTATAGGACCCATCAGATTGACCTCGATCTCGCGTGTCAGGTCCACCAGGTCGCGGCCCGCGTTCAGGTCCAGGTTGCGCATTATGCCCGCGTTGTTGACCAGAACGTCCAAGGCGGGAAATCGCCCGGTCGCGTCGCTGTACAGCGCGGCGATCGCGGCAGGGTCGCTGACGTCGCTTACGATGCCCTGCAGGCCCGCAACGTCGCGCGTCGCCTCGTCGACCTTGGCCTGGTCGCGGCCGGTGACGATCACCGTGTTGCCGAGCGCGATCAGTTGCCTGGCCAGTTCCAGCCCGATGCCGCTCGTGCCGCCGGTGATGAGTATGGTCCTGTCGGCGAGTTTCATTGCAACTCCTGTGCGTGTTCTCGAAGTCCAACATGACGCGAGCGCCCGCCAGCGCCGGCGTGAGCGATCGCGGGTCGGGCCCGCGTCAGCAGGAGCATATAGAAAGCAAGCAGTCCTGTTTTGCAAAGGACCGGAACGTCCGCTCCCCGCATTCGCACGGCGTCCAGCATTTCCGAACGAACCGAAGCGCCGCAACCTGCGCAGGAACAAAAGTTTTTTGCTTCTTTTCTTCAAAAAAGAAGGCCTTGCCTATCGGTTTGCGACGCAACGTGCCGCGGGCCTGCGACCGGACAAGCAATTAACACCTCCATCCCCACCGGAATCGCTTGCGTGCGGCGGCGAATCGTTGCTGTGTTGCCGGCGAGAGAGGGAGGTTTGCGAAGATGAGGACCATGCGCCCGGCGGTTCTGGCCATCTTGCCCTGTGCAGCCATGTTCGCGGGCGCCCAGGCGTCGGCCGGCGCTCCAGATGCCATGTTCGGCAACGTCGAGGCGCCTGCAGGAGCCAGCCGCTCCGCCGTGGCTGACGACACGCCCATGAGCATCGTCCTGTCGATACCGATGCGCGACCGTTCCGGCGCGCAAGCCTACGCCGCCGCCGTCTCCCAGCCGGGCAACGCGCTGTATGGCAGATACCTGACGCCGAAAGAGTTCGGCGAGCGCTTCGGCGGAGACGCGGCCAATTACGAATATCTCCGCAGCTGGGCAGCCGCCCAGGGCCTGGTGGCCGGGGAGCGTACGGACGCCAGGACGAGCCTCTCGCTCGACGGCACGGCGGCCCAGTTTGCCCGCGTGTTCAGCACCGGCTTCGCACGTTTCGAGACTCCCGAACACGGCGAGGGGCAGGTGACGTTGACCGCGCCACGCCTGCCCGCCGAACTGGCCGGCCGCGTCGAGGGCGTGGTGGGCCTGGACAGCGCCGGCCGCTACGGCCTGATGCTGCACAGGAAGCGCGCGGACGCGCCAGACGTGGGCACCGGGCTCGGCGGCGGCTATGCCCCGGCGGACATACGCACCGCCTATGCCGTCCCGGCCCAGGTCGGCGGCGGCACCGAAATCGTCGGCCTGTTCGAGCAGGGCGGCTTCTTCCCTAACGACGTCGCCACCTACCGGGCGCAGTACAAACTGCCGGCCATCCCGGTGACCCCGCGCTCCGTCAACGGCGCCAGCACCGCCCCCGTGGCCAACGGCGTGGACATCGAGGCGGTCCTCGACATCGACGCAGCCACCGGCGTGAACCCCGCCATCCCGAAGATCATCGTCTATGAGGACGGCAAGGACAGCTTCAGCGTCGCCCTGGTGGATGCGTTCAACGCCATGGCGCAGGACAACACCGCCAAGGTCATCAGCGTCTCCTACGGCCAGTCCGAGGCGGCTCAGGGCGTCTCAGGCATCAGGGCGGAAAACACCGCGTTGATGCAGCTCGTCACCCAGGGCCAGACGGTGTTCGTCAGCTCTGGCGATTCCGGCGCGGCCGGCGGCAACGGCAGCGGCCTGAAAGCGCCTGATCCGGGATCGCAGCCGCTGGTGACCGCCGTGGGCGGCACGCGCCTGAGGACCAATGCCGCAACCCAGGCCTACGCCTCCGAAGTGGTCTGGAACGACCTCGCCTCCGGCAACGGCGCGACGGGCGGCGGCGTCAGCAAGGTGTGGCCGATCCCAGACTACCAGGTGGTGAACGGCACGTCCGTGGCGGTCGCCAACGGCGGCTCGTCGACCATGCGCAACGTGCCGGACATCGCGGCCGACGCCAGTCCGTTCACCGGCTATTCGATCTACAGCCAGACGGCGGGCGGCTGGGTCGCCTATGGCGGCACCAGCCTGGCCGCCCCGCTCTGGGGCGGCTTTGCGACCATAATCAACGCCGCCCGCGTCAAGGCCGGGCTGGCGCGTGTCGGCTACTTCGACCCGCTGCTCTACAAGCTCGGCGTAACCGGGAAAGGTTTCCATGGCGTAAAGACAGGCACGAACGGCAGCCCCGGCTTCAAGGCCGGCGCAGGCTACGACAACTGCACGGGGTTCGGCTCGGTGAACCTCACCAAGTTCCTGCCCACGGTCACGAAGTGAAACGTATCCGCCGCGCGCGGTGAGGAGGATTCCCATGAACATCCCGTTACGAATACTAATCGCAATCGCCGCGCTGCTGGCCGGTCCGGTGTCCGCGCAGGCACAGGCCGCCGGGCCGAAGCGCCCCGCCAACGTGCCGGAAAGCTACGTCATAACGCCGTTCGGCTACTTCCACCCGAGCTGCGTCGTCCACCTCGCAGAAGGCGACGAGATACGGCGCGACCAGACACTCGTCCGGCACGCCGACGGCACGACGGCGGCGATGCACGTGTGCGAGTACGCGCGCTACAAGGCGGACGGAGAGAGCATGTTCGGCGACGAGCGGGCCATCGCTCATCCGGACATAAACGGCTACATCGAACTCGTCTCCGCCGTGACGAAGACCTCGTATGGCAGCCTGTCGGCCCAATGGAGCGTTCCGGCACGGCCGCACGCCGATGACGGTCAGACGATCTACATCTTCCCAGGCCTCGAGGACACCCAGAACACCGTGACGATCCTGCAACCGGTTCTCGGCTGGAACTCGGATTACCCGTCGGCCTGGGGCATCGCCAGCTGGAATTGTTGCGAGAGCGGGACCGTCTACGAGGCGCCATCGGCGCGTGTCAGCCCAGGCGACACGATCTTCGGCCAGATACATGAGACCTGTGCCGCGGGGACGGCGTCCTGCGCGTCCTGGAACGTGCTGACCCAGGACCTGCGTACAGGAAAATCCTCCGCGCTGACCAACACATCGAGCTTCGGGCAGACCTTCAACTGGGCTTTCGCCGGAGCGCTCGAGGTCTATGGCGTCTCCCGCTGCGCTGACTACCCGACGACCGACGCGTTCGCCGGCGGCAACACGGTTTCCATGAACAGCCTCATCGTGTCCGACGTAAACCTCGTGCCTCTCGCCAGTCCCGCCTGGAAGGTTTCGAAGACACCGGCGGGAGCCACCCCGAACTGCAATTACGGGGCGGCGGTCACCAAGGAGATCATCCTGAACAACTGACCGGTGCCGCCCGGAGCGGGGTAGCCGGTACGGCGTCCGCGTGTCTGCCGGCAGGCACGCGGACCGGACATGCGGCGGACGGAAGCCGCCCGCGTGTTCTCTCGGCAAGCCTGGCTTTACTCCGCCCGCGGACCCACCCTGCGCAGCACCTGACGCGCGTTCACACACACGTTAGCGCGTTGCGGGCGTCTTCGCTGTCCGCGCGGCAGGTGGTAGCATACGCCTTCGCAACGCGGCGCCGGACAGGGCTGCCGCGTTTCATCGCATGGCGGAGCCAGCCGGATACATGCCAGACCCCACAACGATCGTACGCGGCCAGACCGAGCTGCGCGTCGAACGCCCCAAGCTGCACAAGGTGATCTTGCTGAACGACGACTTCACCCCGCGCAACTTCGTGGTGCGCGTGCTGCGCGCCGAGTTCGGCATGCGCGAGGAGAAGGCGGCGCAGGTGATGAGCACCGCGCACAAGCGCGGCGCATGCGTTGTCGGCGTGTTCACCCGGGAGGTGGCGGAGACCAAGGCCACGAACGCGATCGACCTGGCGCGCAAGGAAGGTCACCCGCTGATGTTTACGACGGAGCCTGAGGAGTAAGGTAGCAAGGCCTTCTTTTTTGAAAAAAAGAAGCAAAAAACTTTTACTCCCGGCGCCTGCATCAGCGCTCGCGCAGGTTCCGCCAGGGCAATATCCGCAGAACCTGCGCGAGCGTCCATGCGGGCGCCGGGAGCAAAAGTTTTTTGCTTCTTTTTTGCAAAAAAGAACGCCTTGCTTACTTCACCGCCAGCGCAAACGCATAAAGCCTGTTGTTAGCCGTCCCATAAGGATCCCCGGACCCCCAATACACCACGCCGGAGACGACAGAAGCCCCGCACGTCACCCCGCCGCCGCTGGCGAACCGCCACAGCATCTGGCCGGTGCCGGCATCCAGCGCCACCATGTCGCCGGAGGTGGAGCCGGCGAACACCACGCCGTTCGCCACGCTGACGGCGCTCTCCGTGCCGGCGGGCGCGCCGTCCTGCGTCCCGGGCACCGCAATCTGCCAGGCCACCGCGCCGCTCGCCAGGTCAAGCGCCGCCCAGGAGCCGCCGCGTGTCTTCGCCGACGCCCCCGCCGGCGTGTAGGCCACGTGCTTCGAATCGTTCTCCGCCACATAGATGTGCGCCCGGTCCACGGCCGCGCCCCACATGATGCCGCCGCGCTCCCCGCCGGGGCCCGGCTGGCTGCGCCAGACGATCCGTCCGCTGCCTGCGTCCAGCGCCCAGTAGACGCCGCTCTTCTGGCCGGCGCCCACCAGCAGGCGCGGCGCGGCCGCGGTGCCGGCATCGAACAGGCTCGGCCCCTGGGCGAAATCGTAGTCGGGACCGGTCGGCATCGGGCATGGCTGCGTCGGCGTGCCGGTGCGGCAGTTCAGGGTGAAAGTGTCCGAGCCCTGCAGGCGATGGCTCCAGCGCACCGCGCCTGTGGTCAGGTCCAGCGCCACCATCGCATCCACGTAGTCGGCGGGCGAGAGGCAACCCAGGCGGGCGGCGTTCGTGCCGGCCTGCGCCTGGCAGGCGGACGCGGCCTGCGGCAGCGAATAGTTGTTGCCTGTCGTAGCATAGATCAGGCCGGCATCGGCGTTCACCGCGAAGCCGCTGCCCCAGACCGCGCCGCCGGTGTAGCCCTGCGGGACCATGTAGCTCTGCCATTGCAGCGCGCCGGTGGCCGCATCCAGCGCCGCCACGCTGCCGCGGAAGGTCGGCACGTAGCTGCCGGACGCCGAGACCTCGTACTCTTCGTTCGAGGCCGTGCCTATGAACACCGAAGTGCCGTGCACGGTCGGGCTGCCGGTCAGCGTGGCGTAAGGGTTGGCCTCCACCAGCGTCTTCCAGACCAGCCTGCCGGTCGCCCGGGCGATGCCGATCACGTTGCCGGAGCGCCGGTCCGCCAGGACCAGCAGGTTGCCCGCGATGGCCGGGCTGCTGCGCGATACGCTCAGGCCATAATCGGACATCGCATGAGTCCACACCGCCTGCCCGGTCGCCGCGTCGATCGCATACACGCCGCCGCCGTCATCGGTGGCGTAGAGGACCTTGCCGGAAACGGTGGGCGTGGTGGTGAAATTGCCGCGCCCGGTGAACGTCCAGAGCGGCTGCAGCGTGGACACGTTCGCAGGCGAGATCGCCGTCTCCCCCGGCGCGCTGCGCGTGTTGGTGGCCAGCGGGCCGCCCCAGTTTGGCCAGGACGGCGCAGCCGCGGCGGCAGGCATGGCGCCAAGGCAGAGGCACACGTACACCAGACGCTTGAACATGAGTTGCGGCCTATGATTTTGCCGCGAAGTCTTAGCTCTGCGGGCGGGCGCGGCATGCACACATCTGGGTGAAACCGGCGCTCGGATGAGATCGCGCGTGCGAAGGCAAGCGAAGCCCTTCTTTTTTGCAAAAAAGAAGCAAAAAACTTTTGCTTCTGCGCTGTTGCGATGACGGGGAATCGTTGCGGCACCCGCTTGTGTCAGTGCAGGACACAGTGCTTTGCTCCGCATAAAAACGGAACCGTTTCGCTCCGCCGCAAGCCGGACATCGGCGTGTCACCAACGCGGCTGCGGTTACCTCAAGAAGAAAACCGGTCGTGCTTCAAACAAAAACAGAAATCACGCCTCGCGCAATCACCGCACCCTCGCGCCGCCAGAATAAAACACCGCTCCAAAACCAGCGCAGAAACAAAAAGTTTTTTGCTTCGTTCTTTCGAAAAAGAAGGCCTTGCCTAAACCCTACGCCACGCGCCATTCCGCCGGCGGTTCCGCCTCCTTTGCCGCCGCCTCGGCGCAGGAAGTCACGGCCTGCATCAGCGAGCTGGTGAAGTAGTCGCTGCCGATCTGCGCGCGCATCGCCGGATCCGTGAGCGTGCTGTCCTCTGAGGGCCAGAGCCCCACCAGCAGCGGGGCGCCCTTCGGCAGGCGCCGGCGCAGGCGCTGCAGCAGGTAGCGCAGGTGCGCCGGGCTGCCGCTTATGTCGAGGTAGGAGATGCAGGCCATCCTGACGCCCTGGACGTCCAGGGTCTCGATGCCGTCGCGCCCGGCTTCCTTGTAGGAGACCAGGCGGCCGCCCATGCCATGCTTGCCGAGCAATTGCACCAGCATCGCGGAGGCCGCCTCGTCCAGCGGGCCGCGCCCGGCGATGCACAGCACCGCGGACTGGTCGCGCCAGGCCTCCGGCACGCCGGCCTCGCCTGGCGATACCGAGGCGGGCTGCGGGTTGCGGGGGAGGTCACGCTCGTCGTCCGGACCGGCCACGGCATCGTCGTCGGATGGCGGGTCGGCCGGCTGCTTGTCCTCGTGGTCGGCCAGGCTGTCCACCAGGGTCTTGACTGTGGCTTTCACCCGGTCGAGCTGCTCGGTGCCCAGCACGCCGCGCTGCGCGTCGTTCGCCGCGAGCTGCAGGGCCTTGAGCGCCACTTCGTCGTAGTAGGTGGAGAGCGAGCGCTCCTTGAGCAGCAGTTCGGCGTGGTCCTGCGCCTCGTCCGCGTCGCCCGCCAGGATACGCTGGTAGAAGCTCTCCACCGGCGTAAGCGCCGGCCGGTCGCCGAGCAGCACGTCGAGGAACTCCAGCCGCTTCACGTGTCGGCCCATCACCACCAGGCAGAGCGTCAGCGGCGTGGAGAGGATCAGGCCGACCGGCCCCCAGACCCAGGACCAGAAGATCGCCGCCACCACCACGGAGAACGGCGACAGGCCGGTGCTGTGGCCATAGACCATCGGCTCGATGACCTGGCCGGTGAGGCCTTCCACGGCCACGTAGAGGCCGAGCGTCCAGAGCACCATGGACCAGCCCGGCTCCACGGCCGCGGCCAGCGCCATGGGCAGCAGGGCGGACAGCAGCGATCCCACATAGGGCACAAAGCGCAGCAGGGCGGACAAGATGCCCCAAAGCACCGGGTTGGGCACGCCGATGGCCAGCAGCCCGAGGCCGACCACCAGGCCGAAGCAGGCGTTTATGCTGAGCTGGGTCAGGAAGTACTTGCCGAGCCGCCGGGCGCCGTCATCCATCGCCACCGTGGTGCCGTGCAAATCGTCCGAACCCACCAGCCGTATCAGCCGGTCGCGCAGATCCTCGCGCTGCAGCAGGGCGAACACGGCGACGACGAACACGATGCCGAACGTGGCCAAAGGCGAGAGCACGGGTGCGAGGAACTTCTCCGCCATCTCCAGGGGCGACGAGGCGGGCTGCTGCATGACGGTCGGCGCGGGTGCCGCCGCCTGACCGGCGCCGGCCTGCCCCGTGCCGCCGGCGGCGTC
>CAHJWU010000061.1 GCA_903643085.1 Rhodospirillales bacterium | reverse complement strand
GGCAGGCGACGCCGAGGCGTTCACCCGGTGCGTGTGCGAGGTGCTGGACGGCGCGCATCCTGGCCTGGGTGCCGCGGCCCGCGAGACGATGGAACGCGGCTACGCCTGGTCCGCGGTGCTGGGCAAGCTGGATGCTTACCTCGGCACCCCTCACCTGCCCGGGCGTTGACGCAGGCAACACTCCTGTCTTGGAAAAAACGCTAATTGTGCCCTTACGCATTCGCAGCTCTTGGGTGCGTCCACATGATACAATGCCGCTGCAACAGCGTGAGCCGTCCTTCTTTAGGCCACACCCATGCCCCAACACAGCATAGAGCTACGCCGCGCCCCACTTCGTTCCGACCGCGAAGCGCTGGCCGCCGTACTGGACCTCTGGAACGACAGGACGATCGGCCGCGACGAGCCGATACGCTCGCTGGCCGTGCTGGTGCGCGACCATACCGGACAGACCACCGGCGGCTTATGGGCGGACACCAACTGGGACTGGATGTTCGTCTCCATGCTGATCGTGCCCGAGCCGCTGCGCCGGCGCGGCGTGGGGTCCGATCTTCTGGGCCAGGCAGAAGCGGAGGCGGCGCGGCGCGGCTGCATCGGCGCCTGGCTGGACACGTTCTCGTTTCAGGCAAGGCCATTCTACGAGCAACGCGGATACGCCGTGCTGGGCGAAATCAAGGATTACCCCGCGCCGCACAGCCGGTTTTTCATGGTGAAGCGGTTTTGAACCGATATCAGTGCCTGTGAAAAATCACACATAGAAAGCAAGCAGTCCTTTTTTGAAAAAAGGACCAAAAAACTTTTGCCCCGCGTTTGCGGTCCGCGTGCCTCCGGATACACCGAAGCAGCTGAACCTGCGCAGGGATCAAAAGTTTTTTGCTTCTTTTTTCCAAAAAAGAAGGCCTTTCTTCCTGACCTCGCCAACCGCATGCCGCAAAATCGCCAAAGCCGCGCCCCGCCGCCACGGATCAGCCACCAGCACCCCCAGACGTTGCCGCCGCTCGCGCGCCCAGTGCTGCTTATACGCATCGTCGCCACGGCCGAAGTCGATCTCGGCGATCCGATCGTGCGCCAGCAGATGCCGTATCATCAGGCCGGTCAGCACGTTGCCCGGCGCCAGCCCCCTGTGCGCCTCGGCATAGGCAAGCTTGAGCACACCGGCCCAGCGCCCGTGCACGATCCATAGCTGTGCCGCCACCGGGGCGCCCGAAACAGCCAGGATGCCCAGGCGCAACGAGCCGTCTTGCGCGCAGGCACGCATCAGGGCCGGGTTGAAGCCAGGATGCGGCTCGGGCGCCTTCCAGCTCGCGGCATAGATCGCTTCGTACGCCGCGATCGCCTCCGCCAGCCCGGCCTCGCCCTGCACGAGGGTGAAGGCGAAACCGGGCTGCTCGCGCAGGCGCTTCGTCTGCCGTGTAATGGCGGTGCGCAGCCTGCGCGGACGGGCGGCAAGGTAGGTGTCCCACCCCTGCCCGGCCACGCTTTCGTGCCAGTTGCCGAAATGATCAAAGGCGAGCACGCGCCGCCCGGCCTGGCGCAGGCCAGCGAGCAGCGCGTCCAGGCCAGGGCTGTCCGCCGGCATCGCTTCCAGCCGGACCACCCCGTGATGGCGCCAGGCCAAAGCGAGTGCGCGGCCAATGGCATGCAGCCTCGCCTCGTCCAAACCCGGCGCCAGAAGCGGCTGCCAGAGGCAGGTGTAAGGCGTGGCAAGCGCGCCGAGCGCTCCGGCGAGGTGCTGCATGGGCATCACCGCCAGAACCTGGCCGCCCGCTTCCGCGAGCTGGAATGCGGCCTGCGCCGCCTCGGGCAGCCCGGCCGCCAGCGTGGCGCGGTACCAGCCGATCGTGGAGAACGCGTCCTGTCCGAACAGCGCCCGCGCGTCCGCCGGCAGAGCGTCCAAGGACGCCACTTCGCGCACGCGCACCTCATTGTCAGGCATGCAGCGCATACCAGGCACAGCCGATCCACTCGTGCAGCGCCCAGTAGCTCTCCTGCCAGGCGGAGATGCGCGGCAGAACGCTCGCCAAAGCCAGCCTGGGCGGCACGTCCGGCATGGCCGGCGCGGCCACCACGCGAAAGCCCGCGGCGCGGAACGCGATCAGCGCGCGTCGCATGTGCCAGGCGTTGGTGACCACGTAGGCGCTGTCGATGCCCGCCGCGCGCAGTATCGCGGCCGACCGTGCGGCGTTCTCCCAGGTGTCGCGCGACTGGTCTTCCAGCCAGAGCGGAGCCAAGCTGAAATCAGCGTGCAGGCTCAGCGCCATGAGTGCCGCCAGACTGGGCGCGCCCAGGCGTATGCGGCCGCCGGAGACCAGTATCGGCAGGCCCGTCCGCCTGGCCAGAGCGACCCCCGCCCGCTCGCGTTCCAGCGTGAGGCGGCCGACGGTAAACCCCTCGCCGCCCGGCACTGCCACCTGGCTCAGGTCCGCGCTGAGGATGATGATCGCTTGCGGCGGGTCAGCGGGATCCGGCTGCGGTGGCAGACCGCTTTCCAGAGAGACGATGAGCGAGCCGGAGACGAGCGGGATGGAGAACAGCAACAGCCCGGCCAGGCCGCCGGCGAGCAGGACACGGCCGGCACGGCGGCGGTGCAGCACGGCGCCGGCGCAGGCGGCCACGAGGCAGTTCAGCGGCGGGATGAGCAGAAGGGACGGCAGATCGGCAAGCGACATGGGGTGGCAGTGCACGATCAAGAAAGGAAGACAAGGCCTGCTCCTTCCGGAAGCAAGTAAGAGACGCGTGCTCCGGGTAGTGGCGGACCGCCACGCCTTATCGTGCCAACGCGCGCATCGGCAGAACGGAAGTGCGCTCGGTACAGGCGGGAGAGCAAAGATTTCGGTTGTTTTTTCAAAAAAAGACCGCTGGCCTTACTTTCTCTTGACCCGTGGGCGATACGATCAGCCGGCTTGCAACGCATCACACTCACGCCCGTCGGCGATCTCACAATATTGGCGCAACGCTGGCAGGCCCTGGAAGCGCGCGCCGCACCCGGGTTCTTCCGAAGCTGGACGCATCTCGGCTGCCTGGTGGAAGAGCGGTTCGCACTGGGCAGGCTGCTGGCCGTGACGCAGGACGGCGCGGACGTGGCGCTGGCGCTCCTCGGCACGGGGCGGCACCGGACCTGGCTGAACCAGACGGGCGATGCGGGCCAGGACTCGGTGTTCATCGAGCATAACGGCCTCCTGATGGCGCGCGGCGTCGCGGTTGACGTCGCGGCGGCGCTCCGGGCGGCGCGCGGCCGCGGCCGTCTGGTCCTGTCAGGCGTGGATGACGATACGCTGGCCGCCGCCGGGAAGGCAGGCACGCTGCAAGTGGAACAGAGCCGCTGGGCACCCGCCGTGCGGCTGGACACCCTGGAAACGCCCTATCTGGAGACGCTGAGCGCCAATGCGCGCTACCAGATCAAGCGCTCCATGCGGCTATACGGGCCCGACCTCGCATTGGCGCGCGCAGCCACGCTCGAGCAGGCGCGCGGCTTCTTCGCCGAAATGGTTGAGGTGCATCAGGCAGCCTGGCGCCGCCGCCGGCAGCATGGCGCGTTCGCCGACGGGACGATGCGCCTGTTCCACACGGCGCTGATCGACCGCGCCTGGCCGCGCGGCGAGGCCGACCTGCTGCGCGTGACGGCCGGTGGGCGGCATGTCGGCACGCTCTATGTTCTGGCACGCGACGGAGTGATCGCCAGCTACCAGAGCGGCTTTGTGCCGGCCGAGGACGCGCGGCTGAAACCCGGCCTGGTCTGCCACACGCTTGCCATCGAGCATTACGCAGCCCAGGGCGCGCGCGTCTATGACCTGCTGGGCGGCGCGGAGCGCTACAAGCTGACGTTGGCGCAAGGCGGTCAGATGCTGCACTGGGCGACGCTGCACCGGGCGTGGTCGGGGGAGGCGCTGGTTCGGCGGGTAATCAGGGGCGTAAGGAAGAGGAGCCCTCTTTGAAACAAAACCTGCCTCGCTCCCTTCGGCCGTGTGCACGCAAGCACGGCAACGCGCGCCGGACGGCCGCCTGAGCGAGTTCCGCAAGCAACTCTTCCGTCAAAAGAGAAGGCCTTCCTTGCTCCCTTGTGCCGCCAGGAACGCCCGCAACCCCTCCCCGCCATCCCCCTGGCCCGCCTGCACCGTAACCGCCACTGCAACGGACACAGAACCACGCCGCGCCAGCATGTCGCGCGCTATATGCAGCCGGTCGTGAAGACCCCCGAGCACGGGCTTGCCGTCCACCCAAACCGCATAGGCTGCTTGCTGGCCGGTCTCCTTCACGGTCAGCAGCATCCAAGGCGCGCCGGCGGGCGTGCGCCAGGCCTCGCTGTCGGCCTCGCCGATCAGCGTGGCCAGAGCGGGGCCGCGCGCCGCGGCAAGCAGGCGGCTTGGATCGCTCGCAGGCGGCAGGGCAGTGGCGATGACGCGCAACGTCGACAGCCCGCAGCGTATCGTCTGCGTGCTGGTGGCATGGTCCGTCGCCACACCTTCCGCGTGGCAGGCGGCAGGCAGCGCAAGCCTGGGAAACAGCGCCGCCAGGACAGGCTGCGGAGCGGCGTCGCGCACCGCCAGGCTTAGCGGGCCGGCCAGCGCCACCAGCAGGACGGACGCACAGGCGAAAAGCAGCCTGCCTGGCGCATAGCCAGTTTGCCGGGCGGGCAGAGACGCGGGAAGCGGCGCGTCCTGCCGGAACGGCAGACCGGACAGAGCCAGCAGCACGATGACGAAAGAGAAGAACACCCAACCATAGATCAGGTGGTCGGCCGCGCCGGCCTCCGCACTGCCCAGGAGGTGGCCGAGCAGGACGATGCCCAGGCCGCGCGCGCCGTTGGCCACCACCGGCACGATGCAGGCCACCGCGATGAACGCCGCGCGCCGCCAGGGCGAGCGAAACAGGGTGACAGCGTAGAGCACCCCGAACGCCACCGAGGCGATGAGGAAGCGCAGGCCCGCGCAGGCCTCGGCCACGTAGAAGACGCCTTCCGGAATGGTGATCCGGAAGGCATCGGCCTGGAACGGGACGTCCAGCAAGCCCAGGCCGCCGCGTATGAAGCCGGTGGTGAAGCGCTGCAGCGCCGGCGTGAGGAAGGCGCCGAACGGCACCAGGAAGAACAGATAGAGGAACGCCGCCGAGAGCGGCCACCAGAGCCGCAAGCCCAGGCAGGCGATCAGGAGCAGTTCGGCAAACGCGACCAGGGCCAGCTGGCGGCCCTCCATGAGCCCGAGCCAGTCGGCCGCCACCCAAACCAGTGCCACCGGTATGGCGCCCAAGGCAGGCCACGCGGCAGGGCGGACGGCGCCGGCCAGCAGCGTACGGCGCTCCCAGAGCAGCCAGCCCACGATGGGCAGGACCAGCCAGCAATGCCCATAGGCGGTACTCTGGTTCCAGACGTGTATTGCGGCTGCCACCTCTCGGTGAAACGCCGCGCACAGCAGCACCAGGCCTGCCGCGGCAATGAGCCAGGCAGGCCGCGAAGCGGCCGGTATCACCCGACGCCGCGCACGAGGACGGGGCCGAGCACATTCGCCACCGGAACAGGCAGGCGCTTCCACGCGGCTATCATCAGGCGGTATTTTGGGTTGAGCGGGTTGATCTCAGGAATAGAATGCCCCGGCGCCACATTGAAGTAGTACGGCAGAGGCTGCGGCGAGAAGCCCCAGTTCTTCTTGAACGAAAACGCACCCGTGCCTTCCTTGCTGCGCCCGAAATCGAACAGCCTGGCGCCGCGCGCCGCGCCGCGCCGCATCACCTCCCAGTACAGGAAATCGTTGGCGAAACACGCACGCGCCGCGCCAGTGCCGCCGCCGTAGTACGGGATCACCTCGTCGCGCCAGTAAAAGTTCATCACCGAGGCGACATCGCGGCCGCCGTCGCTGATGGTGACCACGTCGAGCGCCTCGCCGAACGTTTCGGCCAACAGGCGGAAGTATTTCCGCGCGAACACCGGCGTGCCGAGGTTGCGCACGCTCTGCGCGTAGATGGCGTGCAGGGCATCCACGTCGCGGTCCGCACGCGCGGCCAGGCCACGCTCGATCCCTTTGCGCACCACGGCGCGCTGCTTGCGGGGGATCGCCTTGAGGTTGGCGTCGTCATCGGCGGTGATCGGACGGCGGAACGTGACGTAGAGCGCGCCACGCGCCTGCCAGGCCTCGTCCAGCCAGTCCACCGGCGGCTGCCGCAGGAAACGGAACTCGCAGGACGTGGCGCCCAGCTTTTCCCGCAACCCGGCCGCATGATCCGCCAGCGCGCGCGCCGCCCCGGCATCGGCGGCAAGCGGCCCGCCATAGACGCAGAACGGATTGCTGACCAGCGTGTGCCCGAACAGGCGGGTCTTCACCTCGACCAACGGCAGCACGCCTACGATCACGCCGTCCTGCTCGGCGGTCAGGTAATGCGCGCGGTGGCCGAACGCGGCCTCGATCACCCGGCGCCAGGCGGCCAGATGGAAGACTGTGGCGTCCGGCCGGGACTGGACGAAATCGTCCCAGGCTTTGGTGTCTCGGTCCAGCGGTTTGACTGCAATCATAGGAGAGAGCCCAAGAAAGGAAGCAGTCCTTTTTTGAAAAAAGGACCAAAAAACTTTTGTTTCCCCTGCATTTGCATCGGCCAAACGCCTCGGGACACGCCGAAGCGCCGGCATAGGCGGTAAGCGAATGTTTTTCGCTGCTTTCAAGAAAGCAGGCCTTGCTTCCTGCCTTCGTCCAGCTCCCGCCGAAACACCTCATCCATCCGGTCCCAGGCGAAATCAGCCAGCAGGCTCTCGATACGCCCGGCCACGCGCGAGATGTTCACGTAGTGCCGGAACCTGGCCATCCTCGGCGCTGCCTCGTTGCGCGGCTGCTCGGGATCGATCTCCCAAGGGTGGGTGTAGAACACGCCGCGCTGCGTGCGGTTGACCCGCCGCAGGCCGGTCCGGAACAGCGCATATGGCAGCAGCCTGAAATAACCCCCGCCGGCGCAAGGCAGGTTGCGGCCGCCCACGCGTAGCGTCGTCATCGGGATCTCCAGCAGGCGGCCGTCCGCCACGCGATGCGGCGTGCGCGGCGCGTGCGGCATGCCGTACAGGTCGTGCCGTATCGGATAGAGGCTGGAGCTGTAGGCGTGCCCCTCGTCGGCCAGTATGCCGAACGCCCAGGGGTTGCGCGTGTTTATGGAAAACGTCGGCGCGCGATAGCCCACCACCTGCGTGCCGCCCACATCCTCCAGCAGGCGGCGCGCGCGCCCGACATCCTCGCGGAACTCCCCCGGCGTCTGCGCGTGGGCGAGGCGGTGCGCGTAGCCGTGGCTGGCCAGCTCGTGCCCGCCGGCCACGATGCGCCGTATCAGCGCCGGGTGGCGGTCCGCCACCCAGCCGAGGGTGAAGAAGGTGGCTTGTACCCCGGCGGCCGCAAACATCGCCAGGAAGCGTTCCGTGTTTGCCTCCACGCGTCGCGGCAGGCTGTCCCACTCTTCGCGCGAGATGCTGCCGGCAAACGCCTGCACCTGGAACCAGTCCTCCACATCCACCGTCATCGCGTTGAGATGCGTGGTGGCGGATGCCTCGCCGAGCCAGTCCTGTACCTGCATCAGAACCTCTTCAGCGCGCCGATTGTGAGGGTGGATTCGTTCGGGCTCTGGCCATCATAGCCGGTGGCGGCGAAGCTGGAGCCGCCCACGGTGTAAGTGCCGCCAAAACGCAGATAGGCGCTGATCTGGCGGGGAAACGATTTTTCCACGCCGGCGGAGATGCTGACCGTGTCGCCGTTGTCCGAAGCGACAAGGCCGGTCTGGTTGCTGCCGTATTGCAGGTAGCCGGTCAGGCTGACCGTCTCGCTCAGCTGGTGGCGCTCGCTCAGGCTTGCGAAGATGCCGCTGGTGGTCACCGGCGCCAGCACGCTGACCTGCCGGCCGACCGGGTCGCTGGTCTGCCTGTGCACAGACAGGGTCACCGTGTCGAAATTGCCCAGATACGTCGCCGAGGCGTCCAGCCTGTGCAGGCGCTGCAGGTTCTGGTTGGCGCCGAAAAAGTTGCTGGTCGAGAGCAGCGGGGCGGCCTGCAGCGCGGACGCGGCCGCGCCCGTCGCGTTGTCCGCGCCGTCCAGCAGCGCGTTGGTCTGGTCCTGGTCGAATGTGGTGATGCTCTCGGAATAACCGCCAAACACCCGGACGCGCGGCGTGGCCTGCACCGAGGCCTGGGCAAAGACGGAGCCGAACCCGTCCGTGTAGCGGTATTCCAGCGTGGCCGAGCTGTTCTGCGCGAAACTGAGCTTCAGGCCGCCTGAGCCAACCGGGCCGATATAGCTGTAATCGCTTCTCGGATAGTCGAGGCTTTCGTAGCCCGCCTCGCCCAGCAGGGTTATCCGGCGAGTCCAGGCGTAGCTCGCGTCGTCGGTCAGCAGCACACGCCGCCCGCCCGCCAGCGCGCCGGCGCCCGTGTAATAACTGGCATCAAGGCCGGCGCGGTCGCGCAGACGCCCGTAATCCTCGCCTGTGGTGAAATTGGCGTAGGCGCGCTCCGTGCCCTGCTCCGAGCTGCCATAGGCGCCCTCGTTCGTCAGAAACCGCGCCTGCCCGAAGCCCGACTGGCCGGACCCGTCCTGGCCGACAAGCGTGTCCAGCGCGCCGGGAACGTCGGTGGCGCTGTAGCTGTAGCTCACGCCCGCCTGCGCCGTCCCGGTGCCGCCGAACGTACGCGTCACGTAGGGCGATACCGAAAAGCTGCTGACGGTCTCGCGCTCTTGCGGTGACAGCGTGACGGTGGCGGCCGGCCCCAACCCACCGAATACCGATTGCTGGCTGATGGAGCCACGCGCGTCGAAAAACAGCCATCCCGGCAGCAGCGTGGCCAGTATGTCGCCGCTCCCCTGCTCCTCGAACTGCGAAAAGCTGCCGTTCTCCGCATAGATCTGCGCGACCGGATGGTAGTCGATGTTCGCCTGCAGGCGCTGCGACGTGTCGGTGATCACGAGTGCGGGCTGGAAAGCGGTGATGAAATCCCTGCCCGACGCGCGCGCGCCGGAGCCGGCAACCGCGCCGGCATTGTCGGTGTACTCCTCAGACGCGCCGAACTGGCCGGTGATCTGCAAATCGGGCGCGGACACGCCCGAAGCGCCGGGCGGCGCGTCGCCGTAGGCGTTGAGCAGGTGCTCGCGCAGGTCGGAGAGAGAGCTGTCTATGCCGGTGCGCGGGAGCGCGGCATCGGTGGCGGGCGGGGGCGTGGGGGTGTCGGCTTGCTGGGCGCTTGCCTGCGTTGCTGTTGCCAGAAACAAGCAAGCAAGGCCTTCTTTTCTGAAGAAAAGAAGCAAAAGACTTTTGCTCCGCTGTCGCGGACTCACCGGACAGGTCCGTGGCAGCGCGGATAACAACTTCCGACTTCTTTTCAAAGACGAACGCCTTGCTTTTCCCCCTCCCACAACGCGTCAGTCAGGCCGCTGCGGCGGCGGCGCGTTCGGCTTGGCGTAATACTCGCCGGTGTAGCTGTAAGCTCCGAAAGAGGACCGGTTACGCCCGGCCTGCTTGTTGAGCAGCAGCACCACTTTCGGGCACCCCTTGATCATCTCCAGCGCCGCCTCCAGCTCGTTGCGCTGCGTGCGGCCAGACTCCACCACCATCAGGATCTGCGAAGCGGTCGGCGCCAGCACGCTCGGATCGGACGTCGCCAGCAGCGGACCGGTGTCGATGACCAAGGTGGAGCCGGCGAACCGGCGCGCGAGGTGTTCGGCGGCACTCGGCAGCGGCTGGCTGCGCTCGCCAGGCTCCAGTCCGGCCAGCGTGTCGCCAAGCGGCAAGATGAACAGCCCCGGCACCGGCGTGGCCACCACCATGCGCTCCGGCTGCAGCCTGTCATCCGCCGCCAGATCGAGCAGACCGGGCGCGCCGGCCAGGCCGATCAGTTCGGACAGGCAGCGCACTTTGGCGTCCGCGTCGACGAGCAGGACGGAGCGCGAGCCGGTGCGCGCCAGCGAGGCGGCCATATTCAGGGCCGCGAAGCTTTTGCCTTCCGCCGGGCGCGTGCTGGTGACCAGAACCATGTTGCCGCAGCGCTCGCCAGCGGCGATGGAGCCCTTCACCACGGTGTACAGGCGGCTGGCCGCGATGCGGAACTCGTCGCCAAGCCGGGTGCGGCCCTCGGACTCGATGATCAGCCCGGCGCGCGCCATGTCGGCCAGCGTGCGCGGCGGCGGGCCTTCGACAGCCTGAGGCACATGCAGGTCCATCTCAGATGCGCTGCGTGTAGTGCAGCAGCACGCCGCCGAGCACCACCACGAGCAGCCCGATCGCGGAGCCGAACACCGCCGCATGGCGCAGGCGCATGGCGAGGGTCGGCGGCAACGCAGCGAGCGAGATGGCGCCGATCACCGGCCGTCCCATCGCCCGCAGGTCGATAATGTTGTGAAACGACTGGTCCAGCGTCAGCATCGCGGCAACCACGCCCACGCCCGCTGCCAGACCTGCCAGGAGCACGCCGATCGACAGCAGCACCCGGGCGGGCGCCACAGGACGCTGCGGCACGAGTGGCGGGTCGATGATCACCATCTTCACGTTGCTGGCGCGCACCTGCGCCGCCGTGGCAATCCGCATGCCCTCGCGCCTGGCAAGCAGTTCGTCATAGTTCTTGCGCAGCACGTCGTAGTCCCGGTTCAGGTCGACGTATTTGGCTTCCAGCCCAGGCACGTTCTGCGCGATCGTCTGCAGCCTGTTGCGCTCCGCCGTCGCGTCCTCGAGCTGGCGTTTCAGGCTCTCTATCAGCGCCTGGTTCTCCACGGTCTTCAGCGTCAGCTGCTCGAACACCGGGTTGGAGATGGACCGACCGCCAAAGCTGGGCGCCGCACCGCCACCATCGGATCTCCGCAGCTTCTCGACCGTGCGCTTCTGCGTCATCACCTCGGGATAGGCATCGGTATAGACCTGCTGCAGCTCGCGCAGGTGCGCCTCGGCGGCGCGCAGCTCGCCGCGCGGCTCCGCGCCACCGGTGCTCGCCGCTTCCGTCATGACGGTGGGCGCAGTCGTGGCAAGCTGTCTGGCCAGCAACGCGCCGTGCGATTTCGCGTCGATCAGCTGGCCGCCAAGCGTGGTCACCTCCGCCTTGGCCTGCTCCAGCCGGTTCACGCCGCCATCGCCGGGCAGCACGTCCACGTACTGCCGGCGGAACTCCGCCCGCGCCCGCTCGGCGGCCGTTAGCTGCTTCTCATAGCTGGCGATCTGTTCGTCCAGGAACGCGCTGGCCTTCTCCATGTCGTCGCGGTTGTCGCCGGCGCGGTTCTCTATGTAGCTGGCCAGCACCGCCTGCACCACGTCGTAGGCCAGCTGACGGTCCGGGTTGCGGAACGCGATCGAGAATATGTTCCGCGTCTGCGCGTTGACCTTGATGGTGTTGCCGAGCCGGTTGACCATCTGCTCCAGGTCGGTGGCGGTCCTGGTGTCGAGCTGCAAATCCGTCTTGGCGATGATCTTCTCCAGGTTCGGCCGTGACAGCAGCATGTGCTGCAGCAGGTCGATCTGGTCGCTCATCGAGCTGTCCGCGGCGATGCCGCGCAGCAGGGGCGTGAGCACCGCGTCCGCATCGATGTAGACGCGCGCGCTGGCCTCGTACTGGTTCGGCAGCGTGGCCACGCCGACCCACCCGACTATGCACAGCACCCAGGCGGCCGCGACACCCCACCAGCGGCGCCGCCAGGCAAGCGCCCCGTAGCGGGAAATGAGATCAGGAAGGGCGTCCATGATGACTGCCTATAAAACGTCCAGGCTAAAACAAAGCGAACGAGCCAACCGCCGGCCCCGCCCACAGAGAGGGAGCCCAAATTCTCTGGCGCTTTCGAGAAACGGACTGCTTGCTGGCTGACACTTAAAAAAAGCTCTGCGGAATGATCAGCGTGTCCCCGGGCCGCATCATGACGTTCTGGCTGATGTCGCCGTCCTTGATCAGGTCGGAAAGATGCACGTGTATCCGCTTCTCGGTCCCGCCATCGCGGCGCACGATGATCGCACGGTTGCCGGCGGCGAACTTGGTCAGCCCCTTGGTGGCGATCATCACGTCGAGCAGGCTCATGTTCTCGCGATACGGTATCGCCTGCGGATCGCTCGCCTCGCCGATGACGCGCACCTGCCGGTCGGCCGGGCCCTGGAAGCTGTGCACCATGACTGTGACGTTGGGGTCGTTAACGAACTTCTTCAGGCTCTCGGCGATGTCGTGGCCGAGTTCGGTCGGTGTCTTGCCGGCGGCGACCACGTCCGGCACCAGCGGCACGGAGATGCGGCCGTCGGGGCGCACCGGCAGGTCGGTCACCGAGAGTGGCGGCGCCTGGTAGACGAAGATGGACAGCACGTCGCCCGGGCCGATCACGTACTGGCCGGCCGCTTCCGGCTCGGTCGCGGCAAGCGGCGCCGGCGGAGGCGCCGCCAGGCAAGGGGAGCCGATCGTCAAGGCAGCCAGAACGGCGGCCAGCCTGAGCACCTTGGTGGTAGGCGCGGAAGGGATCGAACCCCCGACCTCTGCTGAGTAGAAGCAGCGCTCTGCCATTGAGCTACACGCCTTCCGCCGCGCGCGACTGGGCGGCCCCCAATGGGCCAGGTTCGCGCAGCGGCCATCAACCGTTACGACGCGTATCTAAAACGGCGCCTGATCACGGGCAAGTGTTTTAAATTAGGCGAACCGGCGTGTGCGGCCCGCGACAGGACGCCAAAGCTGTCAGGCTGCAACAATCGCGCGAAACGTGGCCGAAGTGCCGCAACCCAGGCAGGACGCCGCAAACGGCCGTTTCAACACGCGACCGTGACGCGCTACATGCAGCAAAACGTTTCACCCGGGAAGGCGTCTGCCATGCGCAAGGCTCTGATGATCGGTCTGCCCGTGTTCGCATTGGCCGTCGCGGGCACCGCCTATTACGCGCGCGCCCATCGTGACCCGATACGGTCGGCCAAGCAGCTGATGGCGCGGTCCAACATGGCGGGCGCCGAGCAGTACCTGCGCCAGGCGATCGCACGCCATCCGGACAACCCGGAAGCCGCCTTCCTGCTCGGCAGGGTCGACCTCGCCCTGGGCAACCCGGAAGCCGCGGAACTCGAGCTGCGGCGCGCCCGCGCCAAAGGCTACAGCCCCGCCGCCATCGTGCTGCCGCTCGGCCAGGCCTACCTCCAGCAACGCCACTTCACCGAAGTGCTGCGGGATTTCGCCGTGGGCGCCGCCCCGCCAGGC